>JALOAB010000190.1 GCA_023229045.1 Fidelibacterota bacterium | reverse complement strand
ATACACTGCCACCGTAATTGGTAATTATATTTTCCTCATCCAGAAACACAAAAGTCCCCATCAGATAGTCGGCTTCGCCGTATGGCGCGCTGTCATCATTAATCACATAACCGGCAGTGGCTTCGTCGTTTCCTACATTTGACCGGTCTGCATTGCCCTGTATAAATATTCCCAGCTTATCATTGAAAAAGCGATTGCTGACGCTCCCCCATACTTTGAAATTCTGACCGGGATAAGTGCGGTCATGGGCATTATAACTACCCTGAGTGAACAAATCGCACTGCATACCGGTCGGGGCTTCCCTTAGTCTCAGATTAACAACTCCTCCAATCGCATTGGCATCCATATTCGGCGTAACTACCTTAGTCACTTCAATGCCAGCCAGCATATTAGACGAAAAGAAACCCAAATTTGTTGAACGATCTTCCATATCGGTTGAGGGCAACTGAATTCCATTAACTAAAATTAAATTCTGTTTGGCCTGGATACCCCGGATGCTAACTTTGTCCCCGTCCATCAGGGATACTCCCGGTAGCCGGCTCAAAGCCGCCGCGGCACTCTCGTCCGGTAATTCGCGAATTTTGGAGCTGGAGACGACATTCGTAATTGTATTTGACGCAATTTGCTGGTTAATCGCGGCCCCCTGACTGGCGGCCTGACCGGTTATCACCACTGTTTCCCCTTTGACAGCTACCGGTGAAAGCATCAAATCCTGAGTGACAATCCCATCTTCAGGTACCGTCACTGTAGCTTCAATTCGCTCATATCCAATATATGTCACCTCAAGGATTTGTTGCCCGGATGGAACATAGTTGATGAAATAATTGCCATCCAGATCGGCCGCCGTCCCGACATTGGTGCCCTTGACTAAAATGTTGGCCGCAGGTAACGCTTCCCCGGATTGTCTGTCAAGTACTCGCCCCTTAACGATTCCACTGGCCAGAAGCGACTGAACCATAAAAAGAAAAACGAATCCAATTTTAAAAAAATCCCAACTTTTTAACTGGTGATTCATCCCAGTGATAAATAAGCGACCCAATCTTTTTTTAAGACTTTTTGCGTTTTTCATTTTTTCATTACCCCATCATTTGTTTGTTTAATATTAGTTGAACCGTTTCAAAAAGTCAAGGAAAAATTTAAGAAAATAGCTAATCCTAATAATTGTAAGTTTTTCTTTCGCAATCTGCATGGTTTTTAAATATAATTCAGCCGGTGGTTATTCCGGCTTACATTGAATAAATAAAACCAAGTTGAATAAATGAAGTGAATATTTTTCATAATCGTTCAAAATAAATTTCAAATATCAAGATATATAAGATATTGGTTGTGAATGATTTACTGCCATAATAGCAAATATTTCAAAGAGGTATATAACACTCGAGTTGAGCATACAATTATGCATATATACAATTTTTTATGGTTCTGGTGGATATGCGCCCACATAATCGCCAGCCTTTTCGGATCGGTCAAGCCGTTTGTAGATGTCCCTGGGTAACCTGCTCCCGCGTATTTTTGCCGAAAACTGCGGCAATACCTGAAAATTGCGTAATTCCGGACTTTTAAAGAGCGAGCTGGTATGATCAAAAAATTCCTGGCTGTTGACCGAAAACTTCGGATAAAGTTTACGGATTTCCGCTAACGATTTGATACCGACCTGGCAACTGGCATTTGCAGCCGGACTCCACAAAATCAGCGCACAATCAGTATTATCAGCGCGTACATACACATTATAATCGAGTTGAGTCAGCATTGGTCTTGTCAGCCGTTTACACAGTGAAGCCGGTTGCCAGACAAAAAGCAGTGGTCGGTCGAAATCCGCGCTTCCGGTCAGCAGATTATTCATGAAAATATGTCCATCGCGCTCGTCAACATCCGGTCCGGTGCTGGGATGCCAGCCGAAGTGGTCTCCGGCGGCACTGCGCTCATTCCGTCCGAAGCAAGCGGTGCTATTTATAAAAGTATTGTTATAAATATGCGCATCCGAACTATTGAGAATCCAGAGACCGTGGTCGCAATTGACAAAAACATTGCCGGCACAGAGCACTCCTTTGGAAATCTCGAAGAAAAATCCATTCTGGCTCGGCCAGGGACGGTCTTTGGAAAAATAACCTTCGGGACAGCCAACGCCTTCGACCCAATTATTTATAAAAACACCGTCCACATTGCCGACATCGTACCAGATTCCGTTGGAATTCGGCAAATCGACGACCAGATTATCATTGCAAGTCACCCGATAACACTGATTGAATATTTTCACCGCCGCCGGAAAATAACCGGTAATGTTTTCAATATTATTACGTGTGAAAATGTTCTTTTCCAGTAAAACATCATTCGATGCGATGATATAAAGACCTTCAGTGCTGGTGTCGCTGATCTTACAATGGCGGAAGGTCATTTTATCACCCTTGAAATAACCGGCGACGCGCGAGCAATATGAAATCGTACAGTGCTCAATAGTAGTACCGATAACATCCTTGCCATGCTTTGCTTCTGCCGATAAACCTTCCGGATACAGCCCTTCAATCTCGATTGCCCGGTAGGCATACTGAGTGAAAGTTAGACCGCGAATGACCGGACCTTTGCCATCCGATTTTCTGCCATGCACTTCGCCGATCGTCCTGATGATGGCGCTATTGAAAGCCGTTATCTCTACCAGGCGATCGGTCGGATCAACTCCGATGAAAATATCACCCTTTTCATAATTTATATAATAGCTGTTTTCGTCAACTTCACCTTCCCAGCCGACCGATTGTAAAAATTTGCCATCGACAAAAACCATGTCGTTATTAAAGCGATGCAGGGGAGTTTTTTTCCCTTCCGAATCACGGCGCCACCAATCATCGGGTTGGGCGGGAAACAGATGCGACCATTTTGTCTTCCAGAGCCCATTTCCCAGATTGATCCATTGGTCGGCAATCAGCGTACCTTTCAACACCGGCTGTTCGTCGGCGTAGGGTTGAATCGTTATTCCCTGATTCAACTGCAGATGACCGATTCGATATACTCCGCCGCGCATTATAATGGCATCACCAGTTTCCGCCTGTTCAATCGCCGTAGCCAGAGTGGTTGGTCTAGCAAGCGCTTCACCTTTGGAATCAGCCTTTCCGTCCGGAGCAACGTAGTATATTTTACCTTTTATATCCGGTAAACTATAGGTCTGCCGGATCGGCCCATACGGACCGCCGGAGGGCTGGGCAAACGTAATCAGGGTAGAACTCAGAAAGATTAGCACACAGAAAATGTAAAAACGACCACTTCGTTTCCATAAGGATGTCCTGTCTCTTGAGGAGTTTCGACTTCTCATTTTCGCTGGCCTTTCTTTTTTGTTCGACTTATACATGAGTTGATTGAGACAAATATACAAAAACATTTAATATGAGTACAACAGACATTGATTAACATCATTTCATCAAGATAAATTTCCTGGTCTCCACGAAATCACCGGCTCTCAACTGATACAGATAAACACCACCGGCCAATCGGCTGGCGTCGAAGTTCACTGAGTAATTTCCGGCCGGCTTGACGCCTTCCACCAATGTGGCCACTTCTTTGCCTAGCAAATCATAAATTTTAAGAGTCAGGTAACTGGTAACAGGTAACTGGTATCTGATGGTGGTCGTTGGATTGAAGGGATTGGGATAATTCTGACTGAGACTGAATTCCAGTGGAAATATTGCATTGCTGTGTTCAATGGTATTAGTCGGAAGAAGACCGTCAAGCGCAGTTTTTAAATTGTTGTACGAATTTTCTAAAGTGTCAGCGGCAGAGTTCATATAAGAGTAATTTCTAACCATTGCACTATGAGCATTAGTCTGCGCGGTTGAAAAAAATGTCCAAGTGTCAACTGTATAATCACCCTCTTGCAAAGTATCAGCCTGCGCCAGCAGAGAATCAAGTTTGTTAAAGTACAGACCGACATTTACTGACGAGTAGAACGCCGGCTTGCACTGATTTTCGGCCTCCCAGAGCGAAGCGTTCTTAACAAAAGCCCATTCATCATTCAAGCCGTCTTTAGAAACACTGATGAGTTTGCCGCGACCGGAAAACATACTGCGCTCGACGAAGCATTTAAACAGAGCCGCGTATTGATTGGCCTGCGTCGTCCAGCGGGTGTTTGTATCGGTGCTGGGTTTAACATCCAGCTCAGTAACGGCAATTTCATCGCAGATCGAGGCGAATTTATCATAAGATGCAATCCATTGCTCGGCAGTCGGAGAGTTGTATTGATCGTGATCCTGCATACCGATGCCGTCCAGGTAGCCGGCTTCATAAATCGGCGTACAAATTCTGACGATGCCATCGGCTTTGGCGGCAATGTGAGTGTTGTAGTCATTATAATACAGTTTGATCTGCTGTTCGCCATAATATTCGGTCCACTTACGGGTCAGTTCGAAGGCTCTCATGACAAAGCTACTATCGCCATAAGTCGCGTACCATTCATTTTCATCGGCTCGGTCGGTGCCGTCATCGTTGACGGCTTCATTGACCACATCCATCGCGGTCAGCAAGCCCGGCCAACCTTCGTGCAACAGCCGAATGACCTCTTTAATATAATTGTCCAGCCGTTCGGTCATCTGTTCTTTGGTCAGGCGCGTTCCTGAACTCGAATATCCGGTGCGGAAAAAGGCGGGACCGGGGTGTTGGTTATGCCAGACTAAAGTATGTCCGCGAAAGGTAAATCCCTGGCGCTTAGCCCAGTTCAACTGGGCGATGATGTTGCCATTAAAAGCC
>JALOAB010000189.1 GCA_023229045.1 Fidelibacterota bacterium | reverse complement strand
GAATTCATTCGTGCCCGTTCGCCCCGCGAATGGTATATCCCAGCCCATGAATTCATTCATGGGAAAATAATAGGAGGGACATGTCCCGTAGCCCACGAATTCATTCGTGGGCAATGGATAAATCAGCGTCCCCATGAAATCAGCTCCGGGTAATAGATTGCCATGAAACGATCATATTCTTCCTGGAAGGTCATCTTTTGGTGGTGTCGTTCCTGGTTGCGGATATATTTTTCGACATTCGGAACGCCTGACTCACTGACCGAAAAGGCGCCATAGCCGACCTGCCAGGTGAATTTCGATGGAGTCAGGTTTTCCCGGTTTATCCAGTGCGAGGAAATTCCTTTGAGATTTTTGATTACCCGGGAAATACTGGCATTGGCTGAAAGCAGGAAAAGACAATGCACATGATCTTTAACCGAGTTGACGATCCGGACTTTGCAGTTTTGTTCAGTCAGGATATTTGTAATTTGTTGATTGAGGATTGGCTGTAAATTTGGTGGGATAACCACAGAATCATCTTTGGTTCGAAATACGGCATGAATCCAAAGTTTTACGAGGGCGTGCGACATAGTTTTTTCAACTCCTTTTCTGAAACCCATGATAGAAATCGTGGGTAGATAGGGATTGTCGGTATGGATTGATACTACCACGAATGAATTCGCGGGTTAAGATCGAATGACTGGGAATGATGTTTGATCCACGACTGAAGTCGTGGGTTGAAGGGGACTTTCGATTGGGATTGGAGTGTCCACGAATAAATTCGTGGATTGCCAATAGATTCATTATAGGCTCGCGATTAAAGTTGTTTTCATTTTGATCTCTGGACAGTTCCGAATCCGCGGGCGACCTGTTTACCGATACCGAGATAATCGGGAAGCAGAAAGTTCATGGTGAATTCACCGGTGAAACAGGTCATGCGGACGCTCTTGAAGTTCATCGGGCGTGACTTGAAGTAGCCCTCGACTTTAACGTCATTGATTTCCGGAATATTGTAATGAAAGCCTTTTGAAACAGTTTTCAGATTTTCACGTAACAGATGCCGCAAAAATTGCTGTTTTTGGATTTTATCCAGTGTTTTAAAAGTTGCAAAGTTTTCCTCTTTCAATGCCATCCAGGGCGAGATAAACCGATAATCGTAAAATGCATCAGTCTGACCGAATTCATCCATTCGAACCTGAATTGTTTTTTCCCATACTCTTTTATTTTCCCCTTCAATAATTAATTCATTTACATTTTGAAATACTTCTTTCAGAATATGAAATCCTTCTGACAGTCCGATCAGGGTTGGAATCCGCTCAATAACTTTAAACTGGATGGAAGGATAACCATATTTAAAACGCCCGTCTGATAGGTGATTATGGATCAATGTGCACTTCGGATAGCGAGTAGCAAAAAATCCACGCAGTTTTGGAATATCGAAATTATTCATTGGATTGTTCGGAAACTGAACCTGAACAATCTTTACTGTAATTGGGCTATTCATTTATTTCTCTATTTAACGTTTATAGTATCTATTCCTTTTATTTTACACGATTGGCTGAATTAAGAAAATGTGACCAGATGTTATCGGACATAAAAAAATGCTAAAAACGTCACCTTTAGATTTTTTAAAAAACCACTAAGCGCATTATTGAGCAACCATCGTACTTCTTAACCATCTAATTCAAATATCTCTCCCGCCAGATATCGGATATTATAACTAAGTGAATTTAGGAATTATTTACACATAGTCAAGAACTTTTGATGTTAATAGCGAGTGACTTATTAAACAATAAATACCGAATAAAAATCCGGAAGATAACAGGAATAAACGGTGAGTTATCAACCGGCCAGGACGGCTCTGATCGATCCGGCTCAGATGCAAAAATATAAATAGGTTATTTATATTTCTTCGATATCATAGTCGCCGTTTTCTTCATCGGTTTTCCGCTTGCGTTCTTTGATGCCTTCATTGATTTTATAGGAAATACCGAAGAAAATGACCCGGCTCTCACGACGACGCACCGAGGTGGTTTTAAAATTATCACCGTAAATCGTCTGACCGTATTTCTGAGTCTTTAAAATGTCGCTGACGCGCACGAAAACCGACATTTTTCCATCCATAAAATTATGCTTGGCGCCGAGGTTAACGAAGTAATTTTCCTGCATGCGACCCTGACCAAACCCGTAGAAACCACGCCCGCTGGCGCCCGAGACGCCAACTGTAGGTGAAAAATAGAAAAACATTACTTGTAGGTCGGTATTCTCCCCGAGGTTGAAGATGGAATTTAGTCGAGCTGTCCAGCTGTAGCTTTCATTGGCTTCCATGGCGGATACTCCGGTTCCGTATAATCGATTGCGAAAATAGCTGAAATTGGTACTGACCCGCCACCAGGGTCTGAATCGGTGAGTAATAACGCTTTCCAGTCCATAGGAAATGCCGTCATTCAGGTTTTTGAAAGTAGTGTAAGTGAGACCGCCTTCCTGCAACTCCGTTCTGCGCGTGATCATTCCGTTTACCTGGCGATAGAAGATGGAAGAACTAAATGCGGTTTTGCGGTTTTCATAGGAATGTTCCAGTTCGGCTACGTCGATATATTCCGGTTTTAGTTTAGGATTGCCTGAAGACAGATTATAGGGATCCGAGTAATCGACGAAAGGCGAGATTTGCCAGGAACGTGGTCGGCGTACCCGACGGCTGTAACTTACTCGCAAACCCTGGCTTTCGTTTAGGGTATAGCGGAAATGAGCCGACGGAAACATACTGAAGTAATCTTTTTTAAAAGTCGAGTCGATAGTTACCAGGTTGATCTTGGTGCTCGCCTGTTCGATCCTCAGACCAATCTGCGATTGCAGGCGACCCAATTCTCGTGAATAAATACCATACATGGCGTGAATATTTTCATCGTAAATAAAATGAGAAGAAGCCAAACTGTTCCGGAGCCATTCTGCTGAAGCGGCATCATAATTAAAACGCCGGTAATCGGAATTATTGTGCCGGAAGGTACTCCTATAACCGGTTTCAAACCGACTGTATTCTCCGAGCGGGTGGACATAATCGGTTCGAATCGTAATGACCCGGTTGGCATCATCCGAATTGGTTTTTTCATCCATCGGCGGCTCGAGTAAAGTGTCAGCCAGAATACTCTGCTGAGTTATGGATTGATCATAATCGCGGGAAAATGCCGAGTAAAACAGATCGACAGTCCATTCTCTCTGAGGTTTTGGGAAGGTTTTTTTATAAAATAGGCTATATTCCTGACCATAGTTTTTGGTATCCCCGCTGGAGCGGCGCGTGAACTGATTATCGCCGGCATATTTATAGTCGGTATTGAGATAATCGGTATTATTCTGATTGGAGAATGTGCGCAAATTGTAGAGTATCATAAGGGTGATGGTATTATAATCATTAATAAAATAATCACCGCCCAGTTTAAAGTTGTGAAATCTATTTTGATTCTTTGAATTCTGGTATTGGTTGAGATAAAAGGTTGAATCATTGCGGGTGGATTCGCGGATCGATTCGGAGTTACCGGTTCTGTTCCCAAGTCGGGTGTCATAATTCCCAAATAGATTAATTTTATTAAGCCGGTAGTTCAGGTTGATCGAGCCGTTATATTTGCCGCGACTGCCGGCGTTTAACAGTACCATTCCGTTATAACCCGGTGAACGTTTTTTTTTGAGGACGATGTTGATAATTCCGCCCATGCCTTCCGGATCGTAGCGCGCCGAAGGATTGGTGACGATCTCAACCCGTTCAACCATACTGGCGGGAATTTCATCCAGACTGATAATCTGGGATGGGCGACCATCGACCAGCAGAGTGACACTCGAAGAGCCACGCAGGCTGATACTACCATCAATATCGACGGTCACGGACGGGATTGTCTCCATTATATCGGTAGCGGTGCCGCCGATAGTTATCAGATTGTTGTCGACGGTGACGATTTTCTTATCGAGATTGTATTGCATGGCTTTCTTTTCCCCGGTAACTGTCACCGCGGCCAGATCGAGAGCAACCGGTTCGAGGAAAACTGTCGCCAGTACGACTTCCGGTTTTTGGGGTGTAACGGCGACGTTATTGATCGTAGCTGCTTTATAACCGATAAAGCTGATCTTAACCTGATAACGACCGGGTGGAATTTTTTCCAGGAAAAACACACCATCCTGATTTGTAATCGTACCAGTGACGATAGTGGAGTCACGCCCAGTTCGCAGGGTAATGGCCGCATATTCAATCGGCAGGTCGGTATTCTTGGTGAAGACCGATCCGGAAAGCTTACCGATCGGCGTTCTTTTAGCGGCGGCTGGTGGTGATTGCGCCCATAGCAGAGTGGTTATCGAGAAAAGTATAATTAAATAAACAGATATATATTTTCGTTTCATACTAATCCTGGGTTATTACCTTTTCGCAATTATCAAATTTCTGTCGATTAGACACGGTTTGGTTCAATTAGTTAATAATCAGTATGACTTATGATTAAAGTGAATTATCCGATAGAAATTCCGGGGGATCATTTTATCCCGATTAGCGGACATACTTGAAAAATTTTCATCGGGTCAGAATAATTATTTAAAAGTCCCGGTTACGTTTAAGTATAAAGGTGGAAAAAGCCACCCGATGGCGGATGCTTTTTAAAATAATTTCTTTTTGAGTAGAAACAGGAAGCCCAGCAGTGACAAGCCGCCGCACATTAGCATCGTAACGAGAAAAGCGTAGGGCGAGTGTTGAAATGGGAGGGCAACATTCATTCCGTAG
>JALOAB010000188.1 GCA_023229045.1 Fidelibacterota bacterium | reverse complement strand
TGAGCATCGAAATCATCAATCAAATCCTGCAATTCTGCGACACGCTTATGCTCACTCTCCCATAAAATCAGTTCATCGGCGATCCGGTTTTTGAGGGATTGTTGTTCGGCAAACAAGCGCTGAAACTCGCTCTGGCGTTCGGGGGCGTAAATATCCGTTCCGGCAAAGATTTCATCCAGTTTTTCGATCCGGTTTTCGATAGCATTGATCTCTTCTTCGCGCTGGATGATTTTTGCCTCCAGTCGGGCTAATTCCTTCGACCACTGCCGCCGTTTTTGCTGATCATTTTTGGATTTTATAGGAGTAATTGTTTTAGATTCTTTTCCGCGGATAGTCGTTATCGATGAATTTGTGCGGGCGAGGTGGTCGGTCCCTTTTCGATAAACAAAATCGGGATAAGTGCCTTCGAAAAAGGCATAACCACTTTGATGTAATTCCAATACGGCGGTGCCAACCTTTTCGACAAAATAGCGATCGTGACTGACGAAGATCACGGTTCCGGAATAATTCAGCAGAGAGTCAGCTAAAGTCTCGATTGCTTCCAGATCGAGATGATTGGTCGGTTCATCTAAAAGCAATACGTTTGGTTTTTCGAGCATCAGACGCGCAAAAATGAGCCGGGCGGTTTCGCCGCCGCTGAGCGCCGCATTTGGTTTATGAACATCGTCGCCGCTGAATAACATCCGCCCCAGCAAACCGCGAATGGTGCTGACCATTTCGGTTGGCGCGAAATCATAGAGCCATTCATAGGGAGTTGATGTCGGTTCTACGACATCGGCATGATTCTGCGGAAAATAACCTCTGATGGTCTCATAGCCCCAATTAATTTTTCCGCTGTCCGCCTTTAGTTCTCCGGCTAGGATTTTGATCAATGTCGATTTCCCGATTCCGTTCGGTCCGATGACGGCTAATCGCGTACCGCGTCCGACTTCAAAGGTTAAATCACGCAGAACCGGATGATCGTAACTTTTACCGAGATTGTTAACGGAAAGCGCCACAATCCCGCTGGGTCGCTTCTGCTGGAATGAAAATTTCGGCCATTGGCGCGACGAACGCTTGATAATGATCTCTTCCATATGGTCGAGTTGTTTTTTACGACTGATCGCCTGGCGGGCTTTGGTAGCCTTGGCGCGAAAATGTTCATAAAAAGCCTGAAGTTCAGCCTTCTTCTTTTCCTGCCGGGCTATTTCGGTCTCTTTACGCGAGCGAGTTTGCTCTTTCTCTTTCAGAAAATATTCGTAATTACCCTTATAAGATGTAATTGTTTCATAATCGATATCAAGAATATTAGTCGAGATCTGATCCAGGAAATGATGATCATGCGAAACGACTACGGCAATTCCGGGATAATTGATCAGGTATTCTGCCAGCCAGGCAATTGAATACAAATCGAGGTGATTATTAGGTTCGTCAAATATCAGGGCGTCCGGCTGACTGAAAAGACATTGCGCCAGCATAACACGCAATTTATAACCGCCGGAAAGAGTCGCCATCGGATCATCGATCTGCTCAGCCGTAATACCGAGCCCGTTAAGGATCACCGCCGCCTCGGCAGAAGCCTGATTGCCGCCGTGATCACCCAACCAAATTTCCAGCTCGGCCAGGCGCTGACCTTCGGTGGAAGTCAATATGGCTTTCTTCTGCAGAATGGCTTTTTCATTGAGCGCCGACCAAAGCCGTGCTTTGCCCATCAACACGACATCGAGTATCCGCCAGTTTTCAAATTCGAAGTGATTCTGCTTCAGAACACCCAGGCGAAACTGCGAAGGCATATTGATCTCGCCTTTGGTCGGATGCAGTTCACCGCAAAGCAGTTTCAGTAAGGTGCTTTTGCCACTACCGTTCGCCCCGACAACGCCGTAGCGCCGTCCGGGACTGAATTGAATAGAAACATCCTCGAATAAGGTATGCGCACCAAAAGCCATCCCGAGCTGATTGACCTGAATCATTCAACTTTTACCTATTAAATACCTGGAAATATTAACACACTTGGGGTAAAAATAAGAGAAAGACTATTGTAACAATACCCGCCGGACTTACATACCGAACGTTCTTTGGGTATTGGTACGATGAAGACGTTTGATCGCTTTAGCCTTGCGCATTCTTTTTTCGATGCTCGGTTTTTCGTAGTATGTCCGTTTCTTGACATCGTTCAAAATACCGGCTTTTTCGAATTTTTTCTTAAAGCGTCTTAAGGCTCTTTCCAGCGGTTCATTGTCATACAAGGTAACTTCAACCATGCAAGCAGTATCCTTCCTACTGGTTAGCCCAGGTAAGATTTTAAGTTCTTACTCCGGGATTTATGACTTAAACGACGAATAGCATTTTCCTTAATCTGGCGGACTCTCTCGCGCGTCAGATTGAATTCCTCGCCAATTTCATTGAGAGTCAAGGCATATTCGCGATCTATGCCGAAATACATTTTTATCACATCGCGTTCGCGCTTTTTTAAAGTATTTAATGCGGCGCGGATTTCCTGTTTGAGCGATTCATCCATCAAGGGATGATCCGGCGGCAATTGCATATCATCTTCGATGACATCGATCAGGGCGTTGGACTCACCATCGCGAAAGGGATCATTCAGCGACTGATGTTTTCGGGAAATCCGAATGGCATCGGAAACTTCTTCAGATTCCATTTCCAGACCGGAGGCAATTTCATCCTGCAAAGGGGCGCGTTCGTACTGCTGTTCCAGAATCTCGGCTTCCTTGGTGATCTTGCTGATCGTACCGACGCGGTTGAGCGGCAGGCGTACGATGCGCGAATGCTCCGCCAGCGCCTGTAAAATCGACTGACGAATCCACCACACCGCGTACGAGATGAATTTGAAACCGCGGGTTTCATCGAAACGCTCAGCGGCTTTGATCAATCCCAGATTGCCTTCGTTGATCAAATCGGTCAGTGGCAATCCTTGACCTTGATAATCCTTAGCGACACTGACCACAAAGCGCAGATTCGATTCAGTTAATTCCCGGAGGGCATCTCGATCACCGCCACGTAAACGCTGGGCAAGTTCGATTTCTTTATTAGGAGATAAAGGCTCGAACTTTCCGATTTCTTCCAGATATTTACTTAATGCGCGGTTGGAATCACTGCCAACCTTTCTGTCTTTTTTCGACATAGCCTACGAACCTTCGTAATAAATTTAAAAGCCCGCAAAAATACTACTTTTTTTGGATTCTACCAATACATGAAAAATATTTTTTTGTTATGAAACATAAAGTGCATATAATCTCTATGCGCTTAAAATTCCAAAACTAGTTTTTAACTGTGTTAATGAACCATCGCTTAAACTTGCCAGTCTTTGATTCGTTCAACTATCTGTTGGGCAATGAATCCGAATTTTTCAGCTAAAACTTTTTGCGGACCGGAAGCACCAAAACGATCGATTCCGATTACATGCAGTGGATTACGAACCAGATCGCCCCAACCGCTACTGCGTAGGGCTTCAATAACCACCACCGGGATCGATCCGGACGGAATGACCGATTCGCGATAGGCTTCCGCCTGGCGATTGAATATTTCGATAGACGGCATCGAAACCACCCGCACCGAGCGACCTTCCGTTTCCAATAATTTCTGAGTATCAAGCGCCACTCCGACTTCCGATCCGGTAGCGACCAAAATAATGTCTGGCTTTTCGTTCTTTTCCGCTGAAATCACATAGCCACCGCGGCTAATCAAACGGCGATCGAAATTACCGGCGCGATTCAGGAGCGCTACTTTCTGGCGCGTCAATATCAATGCCGTCGGGCTATTCAAATTGTTAATGGCATCGATCCAGGCTTGCGCCACTTCCAGTCCATCGGCTGGACGAATGACCGTTAAATTCGGAATAACGCGCAAAGCCGCCACCTGTTCGATCGGCTGATGGGTAGGTCCATCCTCTCCGACGAAAATGCTGTCGTGCGTAAAAACGTAAATGACTCTTAGTTTCATTATCGCCGCCAGCCGGATAGTTGGTCGCATATAATCTGAAAACACTAAAAAGGTCGCGCCAAAAGGGGTCAATCCGCCGTAAAGCGCCAGTCCGTTGAGAATCGCACCCATGGCATGTTCCCGAATCCCAAAGTGAAAATTACGACCGTCAAAGCTCCCCGGGGCAATGTCGCCTAAACCTTTTAGATATGTACTGGTCGAGGGCGCCAAATCAGCCGAACCGCCATAGAAACTCGGTAATAATTCGGCTATTTTCTGCATAATTTTGCCGGAAAGCGCGCGGGTCGCCAACTGATCCTGTGGAACTGCTTTGATAATTTCTTCTTGCTGAGCGGAATTGAGAACCTGATTCTGTGAATCATCATATTTTTTAGCTAATTCCGGATTAGTGGTGCGCCATTGTTGATATTTTTCCTGCCAATCGGCGTATTTTTTCTCCGATACTTTTCGACTTTCGGCAAAAACCTGACGGACTTCATCGGGAACGAAAAACGAGGCTTCTTCATCAAAACCAAGATTACGTTTAGTGGCTTTGACCTCTTCTTCACCCAGAGGAGCGCCGTGGCATTCCGCCGTACCGGCTTTGTTCGGACTGCCACAGCCTATTTTCGTCCGGGTGACAATCAATTTTGGACGATCTGATGCCGCTAAAGACTCTTCGAGAGCCTTAGCAATTTCTGAATAGTTATGGCCATCAATTTTAATTATATCCCAGCCGTAAGATTCGAAGCGTTTGGCTACTTCTTCGCTGAATGCCAGGTCGGTTTTACCTTCAATCGTAATTTTATTATCGTCGTAGAAATAGATAA
>JALOAB010000315.1 GCA_023229045.1 Fidelibacterota bacterium | reverse complement strand
ACAACCTTTTATTCCTATTTTACTGATTTCGGAAGGTAAAAATGAATTCGGCGAGGTAGCGATGAATAAAACTCCCGAACGAAGTTATGCCACCGCCCAGTCGCTGGTGAAAATTGCCCGTGAACGCATCCCGGGAGTGACTAACGATCAGCTCATCATCGATCCGGGAATCGCGCCGATCGGCAGTGACATGGAAGGCAATTTTAAACGCTTGATGAAAGTGATTGAGATGATTCATCAAGATCCCGATTTTGCCGGAATCAATATGTCGGTCGGATTGAGCAATTTCACTGTCATGTTGCCGCCCAAGAAAGCCGACGGCTCGCCGGTAAAAAGTCCGCTGGAAAGCGCCTTCCTGACCATGGCGATGCCGCTGGGCTTGAACTATATCGTCGGTTCGGTCAAGCGTAAATACGAGATATTGCCCGCAGATCACTCCGCTATGCAGTGTTTGAAAGATGTTTTGGCAACCGACGGCCTGAACGCCGTTATGCGGGTCATCCAATATTATTCTTAAATAACCATTATTAATGAAGCATAATTTTACCGAGAGTTAACATGGAATCTGATTTTGTAACTTATGACAAACCGCCCATCTCATATCGCGAGCGACGTTTTTCGCGTTTTTTGCTATTCTTCGAAGATTTAATAAAAGTGCCGATATTCCGTTGTCAGCATTGTGGCGAATGTATCCTCTCATCCACTGGATTCGTCTGTTCACAACGTTGTCCGAAACGGCTCCGCAATGGTCCCTGCGGCGGCACACGCGCCGACGGACACTGCGAGGTTTATCCCGAGCGATGGTGCATCTGGTACAAAATATATATGCGCTCAAAATTCTGGGGACGCATTAAACTATTATATAAAATCAACCGCATCCACAACTGGAATCTGGAGCGCACTTCCGCCTGGCTGAATGTATTCAAAAAACGTAACGACGCCCCGGTCCTGTTTGTATGTAATGATAAAGAAGCCGAGAAATTAGATGATTTTAAAAGACAAGATTAATTCAGGACAATTTATTGTTTGCGGCGAGATTGGTCCGCCGCAAAGCTGTGATGGCGATGTAATTCGGAAAAAAGCCCAGTATTTTCGAGGCATCGCCGACGCCGTCAACATTACCGATAACCAGACTGCCATAGCGCGTCTGTCGAGCATTGCATCAGCAAAAATCTTGCTGGAAGAGGGCGTCGAACCCATCATTCAGATGACCTGTCGTGACCGCAACCGACTGGCAATTCAAAGTGATTTGCTCGGCGCGGCGGCGCTGGGCGTTCGCAATGTGCTCTGCCTGACCGGCGACTATCAGACATTCGGCGACAATCCCGAAGCCAAGGGCGTATTTGACCTGGATTCAACCCAGCTGATCGCCACGGTAGCCAAGTTAAACTCCGGCTATTTACTTTCCGGTCGTGAAATGAAAAAAGCGCCGGAATTTCTGATCGGCGCGGCGGCTAATCCGTTCGCGGTGCCTTTTGAGATGCGCCTGATCCGGCTTTGTAAAAAAATCCGCGCCGGAGCCCATTTTATCCAAACTCAGCCGGTTTTCGATCCGGAGCTTTTCAGAAACTGGATGGAAAGGGTAGTCGAAATGGGGTTGCATGAGAAAGTCGCTATCCTGGCGGGCGTCATGCCGGTCAAATCGGTCAATACTTTACTGCGCATGCGCGCGGATGTCCCCGGTGTGAAAATCAATGATGAATACATTCAGAGAATGGAAAAGGCCACTGATCCGCAAGCCGAAGGCGTCAAAATCGCCGTCGAAATTATCCAGACTGTTAAAAATCTAAAAGGTATTCGCGGGGTTCATATTATGCCGTTTTTGTGGGAAAGTATCATGCCGACAATCGTTAAAGAATCCGATTTGCGCAATTAAACTGAGGAGTTGAATTATGCAGGAACTCATTGAAAAACTCGCCATCTGTGTTGAAAAGGGAAAAATTTCGCGGAGTCATCCTTTCCCACCGGATATGAAAGATCAAGACGGCGCGGATGAAATCGCGGCGCAAGCTTTGAAAGAGGGAATCCCACCGGACACCTTACTGCAGGCCTGTATGCTAGGCATGGAACACATCGGCAAGCAATTCAGCCAGAATCTGGTTTTCGTGCCGCACCTGCTGGTTGCCGCGCAGGCCATGAACACCGTTTTGAAACATCTGCAACCCTATCTGGAATCCGGTTCGGTTAAGCGCAAGGGCAAATTCCTGATTGGCACCGTGGCCGGTGACCTGCATGATATTGGCAAAAATCTGGTTTCGATGATTATCCGCGGCGGGGGTTTTGAAGTGATTGACCTGGGCGTCGATGTATCAACCCAGAAATTTCTAAGCGGTATCGAACAGCATCGCGATTGCTTCGTCGGGCTGAGCGCCTTGTTGACGACCACTTTGCCGAATATGCAAAAAAGCGTTTCTGCCATCCGGGAATCTTACCCCGAACTCAAGATTATGATCGGTGGAGCGCCCGTCACGGAAAATTTCCGCGCTCAAATCGGCGCCGATTTCTATTCCCACAATCCCCAGGATGCAATTGAATATTTGAACCGGATGGTGGTTTAAAGAGACGCTTAATTAGATGATATTTCTTTTTGATCGAGCGCCGTCTCAGTTGCCGACTGATAAAACGGCTGATAAATGATTCGGTACAGCAGTAGAAAGAACAGCGCCAATACTATCAGGTACCACGGCCATTCCGGCAGGAGTTTTATCGGTCCGAACGGAACGGGCGGAATATCGCAGAGATAGAGGAAATTAGCTTTTAGTAATAAATTCACTGGCGCCATACACAAGGCCGCCAGACCGAGCGCTTTAAAACCTGTCCAGTAACTGTTATGGCTGGGTCGAATCTTT
>JALOAB010000186.1 GCA_023229045.1 Fidelibacterota bacterium | reverse complement strand
ATCGATCTTGGATTCATCAAAAACGAGATTGGAACCGTTGTCAGAGAAGCATTATTAAAAGACCCGATCGAAGTCCTGATCAAAGGTACCCACGTTTCTCTGCGTCGCAGTGAAGCCCGTCTGATCGACGTAGAGGTAATGGATTGAATTTTTCGCCACGTCAACAACGTCATCGCCGCGGCCACTTCCAATCTACAATCAGAGCGGGCGGCAAACCAATCCGTATCGCACTGGCCGGTAATCCTAATTCCGGTAAAACCTCTCTCTTTAATGCCATCACCGGTCAGCATCAGCATATTGGCAATTATCCGGGCGTTACCGTCGAAAAAAAGTACGGACGCCTGCAATTCAAGAATGAATTAATCGAGATCATCGACCTGCCCGGTACTTATAGTCTGACCGCCTATTCGATGGAAGAGATCGTCGCCCGTGATTTTGTCATCAAAGAAAAACCGGACGTAATCATCGACGTACTGGATGCCACTAATCTGGAACGTCATCTGTACCTGCTATTACAATTTCAAGAGCTGGGCGTGCCGCTGGTTGGCGCTCTCAATATGTCCGACGAATGTGATGAAAAAGGTATTTGTATCGATTACGAACAGCTATCAACCATTCTGGGAATTCCATTAGTTAAAACAATTGGAACACGGGGATCTGGTCTAAGTCAATTGCTGGATACCGCGATCCAGGTCGCCAAAGGAGTGTTCAAGGTTGATCAACGCCATTTGAATTACGGTGAAGATGTTGAAAATGCGCATAATCAGATCATCGATCTGCTGGAAACAGATCCGGCTTTTGTAGCAAAATATCCGGATCATTGGTTGGCTATCAAACTGCTTGAAAACGACCGCGACGCCATTCTGAAAGTCAAAAGCGAACATGCCGCCGCCGCAGAGGTTTTAAGCGGAAGCGATCAAATCCGCCGCAAACTTGAAAATCATTTCAAAGATGACAGTGTTGCCATAATTGCCGGGCAACGTTACGCTTACATCAACGGTGCAATTCGGGAAACCGTCAAAATCGACCGTACGCGCCCGGCCATCGATTGGACGGAGCGGATCGATCGAATCATACTCAACCGTTATCTCGGAGTGCCAATTTTTCTGTTGGTGATGTTTTTAATTTACCAGGCGGTATTCGGATTGGGCAATCCCCTGGCGGGTGTGATCTCGGACTGGTTTGGGCGACTTTCGGAAATAGTAAAAGGACATCTGCCGGTGGGACAGTTTCGGGACTTGCTGACGGATGGTTTAATAGCGGGCGTGGGCGGCGTGCTGGTTTTTCTGCCGTTAGTAGTTTTTTTGATGCTGGGACTTTCTCTGCTGGAAGATACCGGATACATGGCCCGCGCGGCTTTCGTAATGGACAAGTTTTTTCATCTGTTCGGATTGCACGGTCGCAGTTTCATTCCGTTTATGCTGGCAACCGGTTGCGCCGTACCGGCAATTATGGCCGCCCGTTCGCTGGCCAATAAGCGCGATCGGATTCTTACAATTCTGGTAACGCCGTTTATGATGTGTGGGGCAAAAACGCCGGTCATCGCCATGCTGGCTACGGCCTTTTTCCCGCGCAAAGCCGGACTCGTTTTCTGGGGAATATGGTTTTTCAGCTGGTTTGTAGCCTTGAGCATCGCCCTGATTTTCCGCAAGACGTTTTTCAAAGGCGACCAGAGCCCGTTTGTCATGGAATTACCGCCCTACCGCTGGCCGTCTCTGCGAAGCGTGCTGATTCATATGTGGCAGAGAAGCGTAGCCTATCTGCGCAAAGCCGGCACAATTATTCTGGCCGCCGCCGTCATTATCTGGATCGCCCTTAATTACCCAAAAGCTCCGACAACAGTGCAGACACCTGTCACGACTCAATCGGGCAGTGAATTGCTCCTTTCGGCGCCGCAAGACGCTCTCGATTACAGCTTCGCCGGAAAGGCCGGTCGCGCCCTTGAACCGGTTTTAAAATGGGCTGGTTTCGATTGGAAATTAGGCGTGAGCCTCGTTGCCGGATTGGCCGCCAAAGAGATCATCATCTCCACCCTTGGCATCCTCTATGGCGTCACGGAAGAAACCGCCGAAGCCGCCAGCAAGTCACATATGACTTCGGTCGGCTACCAGCTCAGCCGCGATCCCAGTTATTCACCTTTAATGGCGATTAGTCTGATGGTTTTCGTAATGCTCTACACCCCTTGCCTGGCCACCCTGGTCATGGTCAAAAAGGAACTCGGCCGTTTAAGGTGGGCATTATTTCAGGCCGCCTTTACTTTGGGAATCGCGTATCTGATGGCCGTGATTATTTTTAAGGTGGGTTCCTTTTTACTACCCCTTTTATAACGAGATATTACAACTAAGTATCCGCTAACATTTGAAATTGAATTGACAGTGGTTATATTCAGGTCGCGTTAGTTGGCTTGATATAAATATCGTTTGATCGTAGAATAATTCGAATTTCCTGAATGGTACATCGATTATGAACCAGAATGATAAAAAAGAAAATTTTCTGTTGAAATTATCCATCAAGAATAAATTGATCCTGACTCAGACCATCATAATCGGACTGATCGCAGTCTTTTTTTTCTTTTATTATCCATTCCAGATGAAAGCCCGTTCGATTTCCGCGCTGATGGATAAAAGCACGACTATGGCACATTTAATTGCACTGCATTACAGCCATCTATTGAATGACAAGGATAAGAGTTCAGCAGGCGAGATAATCGAAGCCGTTCGTCAACATGAAAACCTGCATTATATTGTCGTTCAGGATCAGAGCGGACATATTTTTACCGGTTTTAACCTGCCAGGCGCGATTGCGGCGGATTACCAATCTGTACCCGATAAGCCAAATTTCGGCTTTAAACAGCTCTATTTTAAAACCACCATTCCAATCAGTTATAATCAGGAAACGGTCGGAAAACTCTTTTTGGGTTTTTCGCTGACTAACCTGTATCGGGAAATTTATCTTTTTCGCTATGACGTAACGATTCTCAGCCTGAGCATTCTCCTGATCGGTTTTTTCACCGTTATTGGAATCAGTAATTTAATTACCAGACCACTGAAAGAAATAGTTACTACCGCCGAGAAAATCACCGCCGGTAGTCACGAAGAACGGGTGCCTATTCAGGGCGCGGATGAAATCAGCACTCTGGCGCAGGCTTTTAATACCATGATGGATAAATTGGAGTCAGCTCACGAAGAGGTTGACAAGGTTAATAAGGAACTGGAAATTATTGTTGAATCGCGCACCGCGGCGCTCTCTATAACCAATGCTCAACTGCAGGCGGAGTTACGCGCCCGCAGGCAGGCTGAAAAAGACCTTTCGGCTGAGAAAGAGCTAATCACCACAACCCTCAGTGCGATAGATGACGGTGTTATCAGTACGGATATCAACGGAAAAATCGTCCTGATGAATAAAGCCGCGGAAATGCTGACCGGCTGGCTGGAATTGCATGCCGCGAATGAACCGTTATCGAAGGTTTTACGAATCGCAGAAAATCCGGCGATCGATCAAGCTCTGCATCAGATAATGACAAACCGTCAACCATCAGTTTCGCTGGAAAAGGGCACCTTAATCGATAATAACGGAAAGTCTAAAAATATTATCTATACCATTTCAGCCATTCGCGATAATTTCGGTGAAATCATCGGCTCAGTCATCATTTTTCGGTATATATAAGAGATAATTTTCGTCATATAAGACTCAACGAAGGGTGATCAGTTAGCGTAATACCCTGTGTTATATTAACGCAAAATCCGTTCGCCTTTTCCGCTGTCGTGTAAAATTCGGACAGGCCCGCCTTTTCCGCTATCGTGTAAAATTCGGACAGGCAACTCAAAAACCGTGATGATTTTCTTGGAAGTAACCGGCTGAAAAATTAAATTGCCACTCGGCTTTTTGAAAATAAATAATCACTTTTAGGAAAATAGGTGAACAAATTGAAAAATAAAACCAAAGGAGTATAATTATGGCAATTAAAGTTGCAATCAATGGATTTGGCCGTATCGGACGCCTGGTGCTGAAGGCCTCATACAAGAATCCCAATGTGGAAATCGTGGCGATTAACGATTTGACTGACGCCAAAACGCTGGCGCATTTACTGAAATATGATTCGGTACACGGGAAATTCGACGGCACGATTGGTGTCGATGGCAATTTCCTGGTCATTAACGGCAAGAAGATCGAAGTTTTTGCCCAGAAAGATCCGGCGTTATTGCCGTGGGGCAAATTGGGCGTAGATATTGTCGTCGAGGCTACCGGCAGGTTTCGCAATCGCGAAGGTATGCAGAAACATATTGCCGCCGGCGCCAAGAAAGTCATCCTGACCGTTCCGGCTGACTCCAAAGACGATGTCGATGTAACCATTGTTCCGGGCGTCAATGACGAAATGCTGACCAAGGATTCAGTTTTTGTCTCGAATGCTTCCTGCACAACCAACTGCCTGGCGCCAGTCGCCAAGGTTCTGAATGACAAGTTTAGCGTCAAACGTGGTCTCATGAATACGATTCATTCCTATACCAATGACCAGGTCATTCTGGATTTCCCGCATAAAGACCTGCGTCGCGCCCGTGCCGCCGCTATTTCGATTATTCCGACCAAAACCGGCGCCGCCAAGGCGATCGGTTTGGTAATTCCAGCCCTTGACAAAAAGTTGGACGGATTTGCTATGCGCGTTCCGACTCCGGATGGTTCGGCGGTCGATCTGACCTGTGAACTGGAAAAGCCGGCAACTGTGGAAGAAATCAATGCCGCCATGAAGACCGCCGCCGAAGGCCCGATG
>JALOAB010000187.1 GCA_023229045.1 Fidelibacterota bacterium | reverse complement strand
AATACCGTCCGGCATTGGCATGACCGCTGGCGATTACGTCGATTTTCTGACCAAGGATGTTGAATACCGCGACTTCGAAGGCGCTGTTCTTGTCCAGTTCCCAGCTGATTGTAGTCGCCGGATTGAAAGGATTCGGATAAGCCGGACTCAGGTTGAATGCTAAAGGCTTCAGGGCGGATTCTTCCTTTACTCCGACCAGATCGGTAATGTCTTCAGCATAACCGATCAAGGTCTGATAGGTGCTCTGATATTGACTGCCAACTCCCATGAATTTATAAGAATTGCCAACCGTAATAGCCGCAACGTCGATACCGGTTGCAGTCGGAATCCGGGCAATCGTCGTATCCGTTCCGACCGCAACGCTGATATTGGTCGCCGCCGTCCCGGAAGCTTCTTTTTTGGCTACCACACCGGAAAATTCGATCAGCGTGCCTTCCCAGCTACTGCTGTTGGCGCCGGCGACACTCACGCTTTGGGCGACCGGCAATTCATTCCCGCTGGATATTTTTTTATAAATGAAATCGGTTACTTCGATAGTCGTGTAATACTTTTCGACATACCCGACCACCATCAGTTCGTCGCCGCGGGTAATATTCGTATCCAATTTACCCGGATCGTACAGATTCAGACCGCGCCCGGACTCGTCCTGAATATAGGCTGAAGTAAAATCATCCCGGATAACTTTGGCGCCGATCGTGACAATTCCCTGGATCGTGACCATCTGACCGTCGAGAGTGCTGATATTGGTATGAATATTGGCGATCGTCTCGGGGGTGCTGTTGGCGATAATCACTGACTGGGACGCTGACTGACCGGTATTGGAGGCATTGTCCGCGGCGTAGATATAAAATTGGATAATGCTATTGCCGGTCTGCCCCGAAGGGATCAAGCCCATGTAGGTGTCGCCTTCTTCATTCCACATTTCGGCTTCGTTGATCAGACTACCCGATGCGCCATAAAAGATCCTCGCCGAATCAATCTCACCCTCGACGGCGGTGATCGTGGCGCTGACCGTAATCTCATCGGCTGAAGTCACGAATTCCGGCGCAATACTTATATCGGTTATAACCGGGGCGTTCGGATTGGAGCTGTGCGAACCGAGACCCGAAACATCGTCAGTATCATACTGATCCCATTCGTCAGTATTGTAGGTTGAATTACCGTATAAAACCGTATTCTTACGCCGTAGTGTCATGTCTTTTATGATATCCGCAGTATTATTCGGATCGCCGACTACATCAACTAATAAACCGTTACGGAATAAGCCAACTGCATCGTTGCCGTTGAAACTCATTACTGTATAATCAGCAGTCATTTGAATATTCGGGTTAGAATATAACGCCGCTTCATATTCAGCAATTACTATTACACCACCGGCTACTAAAATATTACTACTTCCCCATTCACTGAAAGGCGTCTCAAATACTCCTCCGCCGTTAGTTCCTTTACGAATTTCATAACCGTTAGCTTTGAGATCAACTGACGCGTCGGAAGCGTTAAATAATTCAATATACTTATTTTTTGATGAGCCTTCGACGTATTCACTTATAATTACCGGGCTTGGATCGACATAGATAGTCACGCTATCTTTTCCGACGGCGCTTTCATCATCCGTTACGACCAGTTCGAAAACCAGAGTAGCTATACTGGACGGTGATGTAAAGGTCACGACTGCCTGGTTGGTTGCCGAAAGCGTTACTGCGGTTCCCGACACCTGCGTCCAGGCATAACTAGCAATCGAACCGTCCTGGTCATTACTGGCTGAACCATCAAGCGTAACAGTATAATTAAAACGTACTACCTGGTCAACACCTGCCCTGGCTGTCGGCGGAATGTTTGCCCCGCCTTCATAAACATGCGCTCCTAAATATGTATAAGTTTGGTCATTAGAGACAATCCATTCTGAATTATCGGCTGTTGTTCCAGCTGAGGCAGACCAGTCCGTATTACCTTGTCCTATGGTTGATTTACGAACCAGCGTGTGATCTTTTGTAGCCGCCGTAACGCTGGCAACATCCCACCCACTACTTGGATTATTTGTGGGAATACCGATAACATCAATTAACACATCATTTTTAAAAAGACCTATCGCATCATTACCATTATGACTAGCAACGTTACTCCCTATAGCACCATTCGTAGTTTGATTATACGTCAGTCCTAAGTCGCCAACCGATGTTATTGGAGTGGATGCTTCAGTATTATAAATAACAAAAACATCTCCTGATGACAAGGTTCCACTTAAAGGTAAAACATATCTGGTATCTTCCGTGGGAGTTCCTCCAGTTGGTGTATAGCAGCCCCATCCTGAACCATTGTTAGACACTTTTACTGTGTAATTACTTAAATCAACTGGTGATTCTGTTGGATTATAAATTTCAATTGCCTTATTGTTACCAACTGATGCTTCGATATACTCACTGAAGAACAGATCGCCAGCCAGGATCAGGGTCGGCATTAGCAAGGCGATTAGTAAGATTTTGGAAATTCGATGCATGATAACCTCTCTCATTTTTTTAAATAGCATTATGAATATAGAATTTCGTTTTTTAAATAGCAATAAGTTCCGGCTTTTGGGACATCGGACGTTTAATTTGAATCAAAGTCACGTCAAAAGTTACAATCCGTATTTGCATCCTCAAAATTATTTTTAAATTAGGCTGGTTGGAAAAAAGCGGCATGGAGATCAGGAAAGAGTATTTGCAAAAACCGATAGTGTTTAGTTTTAGAGCGATCAGTCGGCGGGCGGGGCGTTCAATCTGGCTGAGCGTTTTCATAGGGATTATTTTTGCTCTCGTCGATCCGGTCGGGAAATTAGGCGCTGACACAATCATCAAACCCGGCAAGCGACTCCATTTCGAGAAAATCGACACCCGGCATAGACTTCCCAATAACGATATTCGGTCTATCGTTCAGGATTCGATTGGCTTTATGTGGTTTCTCACTTCAAAAAACGCCCTTTGCCGTTATGATGGCAATGAAGTTGTCACTTACTCTCCGTTAGATGCATTCGCCGATTCCGGCGCGACCCGCTTCATCCGGCAAATTTATGTCGATGCAAAGGGCACACTCTGGCTTATCGGCAGTTCGGCAGAACCGGAATGTTATTCTTCTATATTCAGATTTAATCTGGAGACCGGCGGCTTCGATCAAATTATTGCGACTGGCGATTCGCTTCCGAATATTTTTGATATCAGCGCTGACGATTCGGGAAATCTCTATTTCTGCACTTATGACAGACAACATCGCCATCATGATTTTTGCATGGCGTCCCCTGTAAATGATTCATATCGAATAAAAAAACTCGCGGCGTTGACCTTCGGCGATGGTTCCACATTACCTTCAAGCTTATTAATTAAAAAAATCATAAAAACGAATGACGGCAACCTCTTACTAGCGATTGATGGATACGGCGTAGTTGAATATAATTTAACCAGCGGTCGGATCGACGCCGATCAATACCAGGCTTTAAATTCTGATTTTCATCGCTTTGGTTTTCAAATCAGCGATATATTAATTGACTCCCGGCAGAATCTATGGCTTGCGGCTCAAAAATTCCTGGTCAGGTACTCAATAACGAACGGCGCTCTGCAATATCACCTGTTGCCGCGGCATTCGGATGGTAAGGAAGTCGAAATCGACAAGGAACTCAAAGATTTCGTGTGGCAACCCGATACCGACGATGATACAGACGATCCGCAACTCCAGGTGATCAGTAAATCTGATTTTTTCAATATTAATTGTCTATGCGAGGGAAAGGGCGGTCAGATTTGGATAGTCGGCGGTCCGCGAGATCAGGAAGAGACATTCTTTAAATACGATCCGGCAACCGAAATTTTCTGGCAATACAAGACCGATCCCTTTGAGGAGAATCAAATCCCGATCAATAACATTAACTGTTTTTATATCGATCGGAGTGGTTCCGCCTGGATTGCTACTGCGCAAAGCGGCGTATTCCGGTTTTCTCCGGAACGACCGTTTATTAACGTACGAGCCCTATCGGATAGCATTAATTTCAACGATGGTGGTTTGACCGAGATTTTCGAAGATCATCAAAACAATCTCTGGTTTGCCATCAGTAATAAGGTTGTGCGCTATAATCCGGATACAAAAAATATTAAGATATATCCTCTTAACGTCGAAGCCAATAGCATTGCAGTAATTCATATATACGAAGATACGCGGAATACGATTTGGTTGGCAACCACCCGGAATTTATATAAACTCAATCCAACCGCCGACAAATTCAACCGAATGAAATTGCAGACGTCATATCGTTACAATAAATACACTTTTGACAAAGCCGATATCGTCTTTGCCATTCATGAAGACCGAAAAGGTAATTTTTGGCTCGGCACCGCGGCTGGTTTGTGCCTGTATAATCGCAAGACGAATCAAAGCCAATATTTTACGATCGCGATAAATTCTCCTGAATATAGAAATATGAATGTCGTATACGATATATTGGAAGATCGGAATAACAATCTGTGGTTGGCCACCCGCCGCGGTCTGGTTTTATTTGACAGAAATACCCGCGCCTATCATTTGTATCGCGACAGCACCCTGGCTCAAGGATCGGCTTGTAACGCGATCACGTTCGGATTGTATGAATCGCAGGATGGGCAGATATGGTTATCTTCCTATTTTCCGGGGATAATCTCATTTAATCCGGTAACTAAAGAATTTAAATATCGCATCGACAAGACCGGGTACATATGGAAATATCCTGTTACCGCTGTGGTTGAAGACCATAATCAGATTTTCTGGT
>JALOAB010000185.1 GCA_023229045.1 Fidelibacterota bacterium | reverse complement strand
AAGATCACTTTCGGCGAGGTTGCCGGTGTCTGAATCCCTAATCCAACAGAACAAGGATTGAAACTAAACGCAATGCCACCGCGACGGTCAGTAGCGCCCTCGCGTCTGAATCCCTAATCCAACAGAACAAGGATTGAAACAAATATTCAGAGCCACATTCTGGACAAACAGCAGTATAGTCTGAATCCCTAATCCAACAGAACAAGGATTGAAACTGGAGCGCGGCGAAGATTATCGCAATGCTGGCCTTGTCTGAATCCCTAATCCAACAGAACAAGGATTGAAACCGAATCACCAAACTAATACGCACTCTAAATATTAAGGTCTGAATCCCTAATCCAACAGAACAAGGATTGAAACAGTATCTCATTCGCACTTATACAAACGAGAATGATTTGGTCTGAATCCCTAATCCAACAGAACAAGGATTGAAACAATAATTCTGGATTGCATCCCACTCATTTTTTCTCAGTCTGAATCCCTAATCCAACAGAACAAGGATTGAAACCGCATTAATCGACTGCAAAAGTGCATAAATTCCGCAGGGGTCTGAATCCCTAATCCAACAGAACAAGGATTGAAACAATATCCGTAAAGTTTACCGGTAGTTCTGGTAATTAGTCTGAATCCCTAATCCAACAGAACAAGGATTGAAACCGAATCACCAAACTAATACGCACTCTAAATATTAAGGTCTGAATCCCTAATCCAACAGAACAAGGATTGAAACAAATGAAAATCCCCCGTTTCTCGTCGGGGGATTGTATGTCTGAATCCCTAATCCAACAGAACAAGGATTGAAACATGACCTGCTGGAACACCTGAATATAGACTTCAACTAGTCTGAATCCCTAATCCAACAGAACAAGGATTGAAACCTGACGTCCACCCAGGCGGTGTTGGCGCTCTTTTTGTCTGAATCCCTAATCCAACAGAACAAGGATTGAAACTCCCGGTCGAACGTCCTAATGGTGAAATCGCTCCCGGGTCTGAATCCCTAATCCAACAGAACAAGGATTGAAACACCCTGGCTATAAATCCAAGGTCAGGAAAATTCAGGGTCTGAATCCCTAATCCAACAGAACAAGGATTGAAACTCCCGATATGAGATACAAAAAGACAGAACATAGACGTGTCTGAATCCCTAATCCAACAGAACAAGGATTGAAACTAAGGTCACGCTTAGAGATTTCGGCAATTTCGGTGAATAGTCTGAATCCCTAATCCAACAGAACAAGGATTGAAACTACGTACCGCATCAGCAGGCTGGGGAATCGGACGCATCTGAATCCCTAATCCAACAGAACAAGGATTGAAACCCCAATCTGGCAATTCAGGTGGATTCCATCTGTAATATCTGAATCCCTAATCCAACAGAACAAGGATTGAAACAAAATGTAGCCCACGAATTAATTCGTGGGCTACGAGGAATGAATGATTTCCGGATTGATTTATCAGGCTGGTTTGACGGCTACGACAACATCCATGATGAACTTATGTTCAGGGTGATCTTTGGGATCGTTGTGATAGACCTCGAAGCAGGGACGGTCATCCGGTTGGTAGCCGCTCTGTGTCAGCCAGCCGTTGTAAACCATGTTCCAGGCTTCCTCAAACTGCCCGTTCTCCAGCTCAAAGCGGGCGTAGGCATATTCGCCGGCCGGGATTTTCATCTTACCGATTTCACCGCCGACTTCGGTGTTCTCCGGCACTTCGAGACAGACGCTGACCCGTTGTTTGTCTTCCGGTGTGATATCAGGATTATCGTGGTAAATGGCAATAATCGGCTTGCCTTCCTTCAGTAATCCGCGTGGCCCAGCCCAGGTGCACAACTTTGTTATCAGCCGCTGAAACAGGGCTGGATCGTTTTTGTACGGACCGATATTGCGGACATAAGCCACGGTCATTTCATTTGCTTTTTTGACAACCACGTCGGCGGTCATTTTTGGTTTGGTGTTCATTTCAATCCTCCAGGTTAATTGTTGATTTGCAGTATAAATGTACCTGGAGGAAATCGTAAAAACTTCGTCTGCCTTGCGAAGTTGTTGACGAATTTTGCTAACCAGTATGCTTTTCTTGCTATATTCGGAATGAATGGATTTACGCCAGGCGCTGGCGCTTTTTCCGAAAGTATCTCTGAATGCTCTCGCAAAAGTAGTCGAACTTGAAAAACCACAATTCAGCGCGATAACCGTGATGGATTTTTCCGGATTGGAAAACAATAGCGTGGCGGCTTTTTCCAGGCGTAGACGACTGATATACTGACCGACGGTTTCCCCGACAAAAGCCCGGAAAATGCGGTGAAAATGAAAGGGCGAAAAGCAGCTGACCGACGCCAGTTCATCGAGTGTCAGCGAATCTGCGAGATGGATTTCGATATAATCGAGCACCCGGTTGACGCGGGCAATATATTCCTTGTTTTGCGGGGAATTGTTATTAATCATCAAGTTCTACCCGGCGTTAATCCGTGAATGGATCAGGCGTCTTAGCGCTCTGGTTGACAGTCCAATTTACAGCTCCGGTCGGTAAATAAGTGAAATCAGGTTAGGATAGCCCAGACCGTCCGGCATGAAAATAAAGGCATAGTCGATTTCGAAACGCCCTAAACTGAGACCGGCGCCCAGAGAGGTGCGATTGATCGTGCCGACCCGTTCGTAGCCGCTCCGGATTTTGATTAAATTCGTAAAAAGCATTTCACCGCCAACCTGAAAGTAGGTTCTCTCGGTCACTACATTGGCGATCAGATTGAGTCCCAGCGTAAAATTGACCGGGCTGTCGGCAAAAATTTCCGGTCGCACAATTCCAATCTTGAAGAGCGTCGGCAGAGTCGTAGCCTGTTCTTTCAGGGTTTGCATTTGGCCGATATTATTCAGCGATACGGATAAGTCGAGACCACTTGGAATCTGCCAGTGTCCGGCGATGTCCACCGCCACTCCGCCGGCGTTGGAAGTGTACAGGTGCTCATACAGATATTTTACCGTACAACCAACCGATAACTTCGAAAAAATTGGATAAGCATAGCCAATGGAGGTCGACAAATACTGGGCCTCGACTTCGCCCCTGGCTTCATCCGAAGGAATCTCACGGATTTCGATACCCGGAATCTTGACAAAGTTAAATCCGACTCCGAGATTGCCTTTTTTCAAAGGAATCGTCGCCGCCAGAGCGTCGCCGGTCACATCGGCAAACCAGAAATTATGACTTAATCCGATCTTGGTATCTTTGTTCAACAGACCGACCGGATTATCGAAAATAGCAAATGGACTGCCGCTAACCTGCGAGAATACTCCCATGGTCGAAGCCGTGCGGGCTGAAACCGGAATTTTGAGGAAATCCAATCCCGATTCGCCACTTTCAGCATGCAGGATTGCCATCACTGTAAGAATTACAAATATTATTCGCATTTTTAATCGCATATCATCTTTCAAAATTTAAATTGCCATGAAAAAATATGGGTCGTACCCTCGCTGACAGCGCCTACGATCAGGGCATAATCGAGCTGGGTATCGATATTCGCCAGAAAACCATAAGCCAATCCCACCCCGAAAGTCGGGCTCTGGTTGTTCATTCCGAACCGTAGAAATGCCAGATTACGCCAAAAATACTCAGCGCCGAAATGAGTCTGCCAGACATTCTGATTCGAGACCTCAACATCGCCGGTAAAAATTAACTGCTGAATTGGTTCCACCGCCAGACCGAGTTTAATAATTTGCGGAAATTTCTCGGTATAATTACTGCCCTCCGCATCAAACAAATCGCGCGTATTCCAGGTATAACCGGCTCCGATGTCTTTTAACTGTAAGCCTGCCGCCAACCATTCAACCGGTTGAAAGAGAATCCCAATATCAAATCCCAGGCCAGTTGCCTGAATATCCAGCAGTTGATTATGCAATATTTTAAAATTCAAGCCGAGTGCAATTTTTGGGTGAAAGGCATTGGCGAATGAAAGTAAAACCACATCTTCACCGGTTTTGTAGATTTCATCGATCTGACCGGTGGAAGTTCGCCCCTCAATGTTTTTTACTCCGGCATGGAGCCATGAAACACCCACCCCGGCGTTAGGCGGAAGCGGAACCGATAAGCCGGCAAAATGAAACTGGCGATCAAGACTCAGAAAAGAATAGCTAACTGCCACGTTTTTTTCTTCCATAAAAGCCAGACCGGCCGGATTGTAATAAACTCCGAAACCATCAATTGGCAAAGCCACTCCTGAATTGCCCATGGCCGTAGCCCGGGCTCCCAAACCCATTCGCAGAAAAGCTCCGGCATATCCGGCGTTGTCGTTAGGCTTGCCCGCCAGAATAACTGTCAGAGATAGTGTAATTAAAGTGAGTTTAGTGAGATTCTGCATTTCGGTTTACTTGATCACGATTAATTTCGTCCAGAAGTCTTGCGCTTGACCGTTCATTTTTTTGGTTAATTTACAAAAGTAGGTGCCGTTGGCCACCAGTTCACCGTTCGTCGCCCGGCCGTTCCAGACCAGGTGATGATCGCCAGCGCTCATAACAGATTGCCATTCACTGCGATAGACGCGCTCCATAGCAAAATTATAAATCTCAAGCCGGACCGAAGCCGCATTATCGAGATCATACTGAAAACGGACATGCCCGTCATTGTTCAAAACATTGTGATGGTTAGGTGCAAACGGATTGGGATAGGCATAAATGGCGGATTGACCGGCGCTTTTGGTCGAGACCGCCGTGCGGAAGACTCTCCAGGTCAGACCATCGCTGGCAGTCCTGGCGATACCGTCACTGGTGCCCACCCAGAGATAATTTTCACCTTCCCGGTTATCGACCATA
>JALOAB010000184.1 GCA_023229045.1 Fidelibacterota bacterium | reverse complement strand
TGCTGAGTTGGATAATCTCACTGATGCACGCCGTCGTGGCTTCGATATAACAATTCGACTGAGCGACTTCCTCGTCAGTCAGAGCTATTTTCCCGGTTTCCCATTCTTTTAATTGAAGGTTTAGATCGACCGGCTGAAATTTCCGGATATAACCGGGTAATTCGCTATATGATTTAATGGAGTTGAAATTGCCGAGTTTAAAGGCTTTTCCGTTGTCTTCGACTACCACCGACCAGCCGTTGACCTTCGTCGCTCCGCCGTCAATACCGATTAATAGAAAATCATTCTGCATTCATTATGCTCTAAATATTCCGTTTCCAATTCAACGGTGCTCTGATAAACGTTCTTTAATAAATCTGCTTAGTTAAATTCAATTATCTGTTTTTCAATTTTCGGGTAGATTGCATCGATTTTTTGCTGGATTTCAATAGTCTTAGTCAGAGCGGTTATGATCCGGCAATAATGTGGCGCACTGTCCATTACACGACCTTTGCGATCTTTCAGGTATTTCGATAAAACCTGGTAACCGCCAATGTGATAGCGCCAGACTTGCGGTGGAATGCTTTCGAAATATTTATCACGGTTGATATAAATTCGTTGCATTTCTTCATCGTATTCGATTTTCTCGATCCGACTGTTATCACCACTGCCCTGGTAACGCGCAACCGGCACATCAAGCAACGGACTCTTTAACAGGTGTAAGTCCGCCAGGATATTACCAAGTTTAGCGATACTCTTAAATAGTTTATAATCAGCCGTGAAAGGAACACGCGGAAAATCAATCTTTAAAAATTCAGCGTAAGTCTTACGGAAAATATTACTATAAAGAACTCCATAGACATAATAGCAAATCTCTTCCGGCGAAGGTCTCTTCCCGTAAACAGTTTCCAAATGACCGAAAACCACCGGCGCGATATTGGATTTCCGTCCGTATTTTTCCTTTGGCTCAAAGAGCATCATGGTGGTAATGCCGCGACCGGGATTGTCTTTTCTGGTTTTTTCGGGATAAATGTACAGGGGGAATAAATATCCACTACCATATCTACCTGCAGTTCCTGTAAGATTAAATTCAATCATCTTATTTGAAATAAATACATGTTTAAAACCATCTTGCGCCTGTCGAGAAGTGACAATCCCAATATTTTCTTCCAGCATATGTCGCATGACTTCGCGACGGGGGCGAAATACAATATTATCCTGATAGTAAATATGACGAATATCAAATGGGCGATAGAGGATTTTGGTAAAGTAGTTTTCCCACTCATCTATTTTTCTAAACTGTTCTCTCTGTTCAGATATTTTCCATTGATAATTTTCACCGATCTTCAAACTATCCCTGATCATTTCATCTGGAAGCTGTTTATTTCTAAACATCATGATCTTGTTTTTGAGTGAATTTTTATCATAATCAATAGCCAGATTATCCCGGGCTGTGATGATCCCGGTTACATTGATTGGGAAGACTTTATCGACTGAAGGCCACTTCAAGTATTCTTGTATGTTTGCTATATTCCTGGGAATGAAGAAATACCAAGGCTTATCCGGTTTGATATAAGTGTAATTCTTCACTTTAAATTCATTTTGATCCAGCCATTTATATTTTTCTTCACGAAGTCCAAATTGACCTAAGTGAAATACCTTTGATTTTTTGGGTTTTTTACGCTTGACAAACAATGCGATCGCAACGCCCTGACGAATATCAAATACGTTTTCGTCTTTACCACCTTCCGGGGTGGTTTCCTTCTTCAAACTGTTGCCGTGCAAGTCAAGAATATAAAGCTCGTCAAAGGTTTTCATCAGACTTTGACGCATACCGCGAAAGGTAGGATTATCCAAATAGCTGTGGTTGGTAATCATACCCACGATACCATAGCCGGATGTCTGGATCTTCCATTGGGCAAAACGTAGGAATTTTACATAGTCATCCTGTAGCCACAACTTCTTTTCACCAAGCGGTTTTCCATCTATCTTATAATAACTCTGTGTGCCGTCAATATCTTCTTTTAGTAAACGTTCGGTCCACTCATTGACATTAGATGAGATACCGCTATAAGGCGGATTGCCCAGGATCACCAGCACCGGCTGTTCTTTTTTGATTTTACCTGCCAGGTGACTCTCTTCACTCAGCGAACTCAAACCCGGAATTAAAATTTGTTTGATTTCCTCCATCTCGAGGGTGTTTGTGAGGTAAAGCTGAAAACGTTCATCATCCGCCATTTTATAGCCGAGTTCCTCAAAAATAAAACCCATCTTCAGATGCCCAATAGCATAAGGCGCCATCATCAATTCAAAGGAGTAATAATTCGGTAGAATAGTCTTTTTAATCCACTCGTATAAATCGCCTGAGCCGTACTTTTCTTTATGTTCCTGCACTGCTAAACGAATGGCTTCGGCGGGAAAGGTCAATGTGCCGCCAGCCGGATCGAGTAGTTTAACCTCCTCACTGGCGAGTCCGTCTGCCAAACCAAAATGGGATTTCAGAAGCGAATGAACGGCGCGGACGATATAGCTGACAACCGGCTCCGGCGTGTAATAAACTCCGCGGCGTTCCCGGACTTCCGGGTCATAAGTAGACAGAAAAGTCTCATAGAAATGGATAATCGGGTCTTTCCCCTTGCCGGTCTTATAGTATTCATGTAGGATTTTATTGACATTCGTAACTTGCAGGATTTCGGCAATATCTTCGACAATGATCTGCAAAGATTTAGGCGGCTCTTCCAGTGAAATAAATCGAAATACGTCCCGTAAAATGCCAATTGTGTGGGGAATATAATCGAAAGCGACCCGCCGGTTGAACTCACTTCGACCGGATGGCACTCTGGTGCGCGCCGCAAACAACCCATAAGTGATCGTCTGCGCATAAAGATCGGCAAATTGCTTTTCGGTTATGGTGCCGATCAGATAGGTCTTAAAAGCTTCATAAAAGCCGACGATCTGTTTATGTCCTTTACTATCGTTACTCTCCATTTCTACGGTGATGACCTCATCCCGCAAAAAGCGGGTGCGATTCGCCAGCTCAACCGCGAGGGTACGCGCAGTTTGAATCATTGGTAACGAAAAAGAAAAGAACAGGTCGAGGAGTTCTTTTAATTTATCAATGTTTTCGACCGGCGGTGGCATTTTCAATTTTTGGGTAATGACCGGTCGTCCAATCATTACCTGCGCAACTTTCTGACCATTACGATAGAGCCGAAATTCATAGAAATTAGTTAAAATGACATTCGGGAAGGTAGAACGATAGCGTTTTAATTGCTCTATATCCTCGATGTCCCCGAGATTGGTCACGGAAGGATCTTTGGCTTCAATGTAACCGGTAATGTGGTTTTTGCCATCCCAGATGCGAAAGTCGGGATTGCCTGCCTCGGTCTTTTTAGGAAGAATCGTGATATCAATGTTTTTTATATCTTGGGATTCAGCGTATTGCTTGATTAGTTCATCGAGGTGCTTATAATAACTCTCTTCCCGGGCGTCGCCGCGATTGTAAGTGCGGGAAAGATTCGATAGATACTGTTCTATTAATTCTTTCACTGAGCCGGCTTCCTTCTGATATGAATATATGAAATTTGAATCATTATTTCCAATGGAAGTCCTTAATTATCTGCTTTCGCTTTATTCAGTTTTATACGCCGTAATATTGTTTCCATTCGCATGTAGTCTTTGGCTTCGTCATTGCGGTCGATAGTGCTTTGATCGATGCTGTGATCCGTTCCGCCGGCATGTCGCACGACTTCGTAAATCGGTTCCCAAATCCGGCCAAGACGATACTTCTCGCTGATCTTAAGCACCATCTCGTAATCCTCACCGTAATTGCGCGCATGTGGTTCGTCATTGATCCCGAAATAGCCCATTTCTTTGATAATGCTGATCGGGATCGAGCGCGGCGCACCGGCGCCATTAATCCGTATGAGATTATTGCGTCCGTTAGCGTCGGTCCATTCTGCATGCTTGACGACCGGAATTTGCTCCATCCTAACTAATGCGCCATCAGGCTTTTTCTCCCAAACCTCGTAGGAGCCGATGACCATGCCGATTTTTTCATTGGAATCATATAACGCCGCAATTTTCCCGACCGCATCCGGTTTAAGGCGATCGTCAGAATCAAGCTGGACATAGTATCGACCGCGGGCAATCTTTACTCCAAGATTGAGCGAAAGTCCGATATTGTTTATGTCCGCCACTACCAATCTGACCGGCGGCAAATTCGCATCAAACCTATCACCGCCCGGCATGTACCTGCGAACTTCGTTAACCGTGGGATCGAGTGAACCGCCATTGACTACAACGATGACTTCGATATTTTTCAGCGTTTGTTTAAAAACCGAATCCAGCGCCGTAGCGATAAACTCCGACCGACGATAAACCGGAATTATGACTGACGCCAGATAGTCGTACTTTTCGGTTATATCCGGTCGCTGGGAATAATCCTGATCCGGTCTCAGATAGGCGCCAATCCTTTTCAGATGACTGGTCAACACGTTTTCAGCTTCCAGCTGAATTTCTTTACCCGCCAGCAAATAATCGAAAACATTGTGCCGTTCGCCTTCGGCGTTGACCTGATAAAGCGCGCCATTAGTTTTATTGGCAATATGCACCAATCGGAATTTTTCTGATAGCTTCAGGCGAATATCGTACAGGGTTTTGAATTTTAGTAACTCGTCAAATCCACCCACTGCCGCCAGCGCGGCTTTACTGAACAGAAAAACCTTGCCGTAATCCTGGTTGTCACGCAGGCGCCCGGCGTGATGTTTTAAAAGGCGGATTTCCCGGCGCTCTCCGTTCGTGTTTAAATCGTAATCGCCGT
>JALOAB010000019.1 GCA_023229045.1 Fidelibacterota bacterium | reverse complement strand
ACCTCGCGCGGTGGAAACATCTGCCGCCAAAGATACACTAGCTTTTGCGATAATTTAGGCAGGTACAGCATCGGCAGTAACATCCTGGCGCGGGAAGGCGAAGTCGCCAATCCGCCCTGCAGGATCAAATCGGTTTTGATTATTTTTATCCTCCGGCGGCGAGGCGCGGCGTTATTCAACTGTGATTTTTCGTCCCATAGATCGGCCGCTACCTGATTATAAATTTCCCAGAGTCGAACCAGATTGTATTTTTTAAGCAAATATTTGAATCCGACCAGATCAAAATCAGGCGACTGAAAATTCTGCTGACAATCAATTACCCAGATCAATTTGAAAAAATAATGCTTAAAAGCGTGATAAAGTAAATATAAAGCTTGATGCGAACGATCGAATGTCTGATAATCACGATCGCCAATCCGGAAGCTTCTGGAATGCAACCAAAAGTCGGCTATATCGAATTGGAACGGATGCAGGCGATTGCTTAAACTGAGATGCACATCAATCGCGACAAAGGGACTTTTTACTGAGGTATAATGGCGGGCAAAGCTGTACTTCTTGATGACTACGTCGGGAAAAGCTATATATAAATCATCACACAATTCACAGTTCAGCCCGGTAATGATGCGGTGAACTTTTTCCAGCGATTTTTCCTGAATCAATATATCCAGATCGCCAAAAGTGCGCAAGTAAGGCAACTGGTAAAGCTCATAAGCCAACACCGGCCCTTTAAACAAACGATATTCAACACCCTCCGTCGTTAGACGATCATCGAGATCGGCCAGGAATTTCTCATAATACATTACGCGACCGACATTGGTGACGAGATAATTCCGGCTCTTTTCAAAAAATTCATCCGAGAGTGCCGGAAAGGCTATTTTCAATTTGTCACGGTGATGTGCGATTAACGGCAGAATCTGATGATATAATCCAAAGCGGAACAGTCTTTCCTCATCCAGAACAGATTCGTAAACCGGTAATCGGTCGCCGGTTCCATCCAACGTAACCTGACAGACTGTTCTTAAAAACCTACTCTCACCGTTCATTGGTTAGAAATATATACATATTTTTACAACTTACAAATATCGTTCTGAATGCGATATTATAGTAATTATCGGGTAAATTGGTAATGTTAAAAGTCAGGTGATTTCAGCCCGACACTAAGCAGGCTATAATTACAGAATTACCTGTTTACTGGTTTGAACAATCGATAGATACCGTCGGTTATTCGCCGCATTAAAAGTGTAAATGGCGAAAGGCGCATCGGCGCTGGCGGAATTGTATTGTTGTCATTAATGCTAATAAGCCGACCGATAATCCGACCGGCGGATATATGACGACCTAAAAAATTATTATCGCCTTTTTCATAAATGTACTGGCGGCTTCCCCAGCCCAAGCTAAACAGGCATCGATGACACACAAGTCGATGTCTGCGTTCAAAAACTATTATGGCGTTTTCACACAGACGTTCTTTAAAAGAGTACGGAGCGATCGTCAATTTGTCGCCGTCTTTGATGGTCGGCAACATACTTTTACCGGTAGCTATCAGCGTTACCGGCTGAGTGGTCGTCCGTAAGAGTTCGATAATTTGTTCTACGCGCTGAGGCGTCCGATTATTTTCAGCTAAAATGAACACTCTCTTTTAGTGCGGCTATGACATCGTTCAAAAATTTACCCGTTCTCCTGATTCTGAAAGAGAACGGGTAAACTTTAAATCCGTAATGCTTAGTATTGATTCCTGACTTAATCCTGTCGGTTGTTGCCGATTCTATTCTATCAAAGCAATCTTTATGGCTGAAACGGCATTGCCCGAACGTAACTGACAAATATAAAGTCCGGTAGCCACCGGCAGTCCCGCGTCGTCTCTGCCATCCCATTGAATCTGATATTCAGCCGGCTGGAGATTGGATTCGACCAGAGTCCGTACCAGAGCTCCTGTAACCGAGTAAATTTTGAGAGAGGTCCGGCCGGCATTCTGGACATTATATTGGATGGTTGTCTCGGCATTGAACGGATTGGGATAACTTCTCAGCAGATAAAAGTCAGCGGGTTTTTTCGACTCCTCGGTTTTGATACCACTGCCGCCTTCGGGATCAGCGACCACCACGGCAAAATAAAGCGTTCCATTATCTTCTACCGGAGTAGTGATGGCATAGGAAGTATTAGTCAGCATATTAACCCGTTCCGGTTGTTCATCTTGAAAATCAACCAGAGTGAGTCCCTTAGTCGTAGGAAATTGACTGGCATCCCAGCTCAGGAGCAGTTCGCGGCTACTTGCATTTCGGTAATCCACTCTGAAATCCCAGGCGATCACACTGGCATCCGAGCGAATGTCGAATGCGGCTTTCATCGGTTTCTGCGGCCAGTAATTCAAGCGATCATCAGCTTCATGATGGGGAAAATAAAGATCCACATAAGTATCCAGATTGGGCGCAAAATTGCGGGTATCATTTAGGTCAAACGTTGTGGAAGCGGTGGTCTTCACTCCCAAACCATTGTAACTATCGATCAGAATGCCGTCGGCACTGGAGACTTTGATCGGAACAACCCATTCAGCTGTTGATTCGGCTTGCACCGGATATGAAATTTTACCTGGTGCTTTAGCCAGTTTTTTACCTAATCCAATCGGCGGCGTTATAAGCTCTAATGACGTTACGACCTCACCACCTAATAATTTTCGGGTAGCCGTGTAAGTGCCGCCATCAGCAGGCGAAACAATCGTCTGTTGATCACCAAAACGGAATTTAATCGCTGATAATGCGGCTGTCTGGCTTCCACTGCTGGCGACATCGATATTATATACACCGTTTACATAACTTATTAAAGTAACGCTGAAACCCTGTCCGTCCTCAACGGCCTGATTAACCTGGGTCAGTTCAATCCAGTCCGATGAATCATTGTTGACGGTATAGGTTTTAAAATTGAATTCAGAGTTGGAAAATTCTGATAAAGTTATCACGAATCGGTCAGTTTCGACAGCGCCGTTGATACCCAATTTGGCGTCCGCGTCACCGATAACCGCATTTGAGAATTTAATCATCGGTTTATTCGTTCCCTCAATCGGACACATTACCATACCATTTTTACTGATAGCTTCAATTATTGTAAAGGATCCCCAGACCTGACCGGGTCCGATCGGCACCGAGCAGCTGGTATGTATTTCACAATTAAACGCACAATAACAGCAATAACCTGCATAACATGTCCAAAGGGATATTTTCGGACCCATGGACTGTAAATTTTGAACTCCATAAAAATCGAATTCAGCTCCAGGCTGGACCAGCCCCCAGAACAGATAATTATAATGGTTATCCAGGACTTTGATCCAGGTTGCAGTTGTGCCATTATACTGCAGTTTTAAATATTTCATCTGTCCGGCATCATCATCCGGACATTCACCGCAACCATCGCTGACACTACTTTCCAGACTGCAGTCAACATCGTAAACCACATACCTGGTTTCCTCGGGATTCAATTGTTCAACCCAGTAACCGTCCCAGACTTCCAGGGCGCCGCCGTCCGTCATGTTATAAGGCACGTATTGGTCGCCATCATCACCAAGAACCCAGCGATAGGCATATTGCGAAACCAGTCCCGTACCAACCGCCACGTCTAAATCCAACTCCCGAGTACCGTTCACCCGGAATCGGGCATTTTTCCAATCAACCGGATAAAGAAAAGGGTTGCCAACCATAGTGATCCCCGGATAGTCATGCTCATCAACCGTCAGCGGCGGATCAATCGGAACATAAACCGGTTCGGTTTGAGTGACCGGGATGCCACTTAGCGAAAAATCCGTAACAGTATTCGCCGAGCTCTGCTGTAGCCAAAAACCATAACCCGGTGCGATTGCGTGGGGATTGCCCAGCTCGACTTTTTCTGAATTATAGGCTTGAGTTTCATGATTCCAGACCCATTCCAATTCACCGTAGCGATAATAGGTATGGTCAGCATTATTCCATCTCGAGAAACGCCACCATTCACCAGCGCCTCCAACTTTAAATGCAGGCCCTAAGACCGAATCGGGATTATTCTCCGTGAATTCCAAGGGAAAACTAACTAAAACCCAGCGCGGAAAAGCAGGAAAACCTTCATATGTCACGGATTGCTGAGCCATAATCTGGCTGGATAGAAACGTCAGTCCAAGCAGGAAAATTATCAAATATTTTTTCTTTTCCATTTTAAATCTTTCTTTGTTGATTTTCACATTTTCGCAGTTTCATGAGCGTAAACAAACGCCTCAAATATCAAAGCGGTGGTGGTGGTTCTTCGCTTAAAATGTTGGTTTGTAAATCGACCATTATCTCACACTCCTCGATAATAGCAGGTGAAATATAGAGTGATTTACCCTCCTCTTTTTTGTTTTTTGTTTCTTTGGTTTCCATCATATCTACCTCTATAAGTTTATTAAAAAATTAATTTACCCGATTCATTCCTATTGCACCACAACCACGGAAAATTTAACATATTTTCCCCCGATTCAAATGACTCACAACAACCTTTTCCAAAAAAAATATCTCCAAAAACTCACATTTGAATTTAAACGGCTTTATTTTGTGATGCAAATCACATTTGCAATTCGAAATAAAGACTGCGGACCATTTATGCGAATTAAAATTTAGTGTTTCGCATACTGAAAGATTTTTAATCACTGGAATTGTTGGCAAACAATGACATCGATTGATTATTCAGTCTCTGCCGGGCAAATTCATAATAAATCGGATTAATTTCAAAACCGATATAGCGGCGCTTCAATTCTTTACTTACCACAGCCACTTGTCCGGAACCAAGAAACGGATCGCATACCAGGTCGCCTTCTTCACTGGAATACATCAGGATTTTCCTGATGATTTCGGCGGGTAATTTTGTCGGAGTTTTTGTTTTACCAGTCCAATATTCACGTTTAATCCGCCAGACATCCTCCTTATCCTGATAATGTAAACTCCGTCCATTGCTATCGCGGGTGGTTTTACCGAACCGGCTATATGGATAAAATTTCCGTAGGCGATCGTTCTTGCAGACGTAAAGACAGTGATAGTGCGACGATACATAACGACGTTTGGTCACTACCCCGAACTGGTATTGCCAAATCAGGTGATTTACAGTTATGAAACCCACCTGATCCAGAGCCGTCAAGATTTCCTTCAGGTTATTCCACCCGGAAAAGACATACATGCTTCCGCTGGATTTCAGGATACGATAGGCCTGGGTTAGCCATTTCAGGGTAAAATCCAAATATTCGCTCGCCTGAATTTCAGCATATCCTTCCAGAACCCGCCCTGGGGTGCGATGATAATTACCGCGTCTGGCCTTGAAATTAATGGCAAAAGGCGGATCGGTAATAATCAGGTCGATAAAATCGTCCGGTATTAACTGCATTCCGGCGATACAATCCATATCATAAATATGATCTAGTGCCAGAACAGTATGCGCTTTTGCGGTTTTTAAAGACTTGGACATATCGGAAAATACGGCTTACAGCGGGAGATTCACTCCCACCTATTTAGTCATTATCATCGGCTAAGCTTTATGATGACGACGCTTGGCGCGCGATGATTTTTTCTTAATGCCGGCATCACTGTAATAACTATAATAACGGTAATAATAATAGTACGAATCGTAACCGGTCGAAATATTCACGCCATTCAACACGGCTCCGATCAGGTTAGCTTTGACGTGTCGCATCAACTCGAGCGATCTTTCAAGGACTCTCAGATCGGTCGAACCAGCCCGGACCACCAGTATGAGACCGTCGGTCAACTGCGATAGTACAGTGGCATCCGTGACTGCTATGATCGGCGGGGTATCGAATAAAATGATTTCGTATTTCTCTTTCATCCGTTCCACGAAATTTTTAAGCCGTTGGGAGGCAAGCAATTCCGAGGGATTGGGAGGAATATCACCGCAGGTTATCAGATCAAGATCAGGCACCTCGGTATGACGTATGATGTCTTCATCCTGCAGGCTTTCGATCAGCATGTGGGTCAGACCAGGGCCGCGCTGGAATTCGAAAATTTTATGCAGTACCGGTTTACGCAGATCGGCATCGATCAGTAAGGTTTTTTTACCCAGACTGGCGAAAGTGATTGCGATATTGATGACCGTCGTGGATTTTCCGTCGCCCGGGCCGGCGCTGGTGACCAGCAAACTCTTAACCGGACGGTCGGGGCTCATGAATTGAATATTGGTACGCAAAGTACGATAGGCTTCGGCAACCGCTGATTTAGGATCATAGTGTGAGACCAGCCGCGCCTTCATTAAAATTTCATCATCGAGATGCTTCTCTTTGTAAACCTTGCCTAGCTTCTGCAGAGTACTCTTAATGTCAATAGTAGGAATAATTGCGATAGCGGTTAAACCCAGGCGCTGGAGGTCTTCACCGGATTTAATGGAATGATCGATGTAATCGCGGACAAATGCAATCCCGAGCCCGGCGCCTAATCCGAGAAACAGCCCGAGTAACATGTTCATCTTCTTTTTTGGTTTAATTGGTTTTACCGGTGGAACAGCCGGATCGACGATCCGGACACTGCTGATCTTGCTGGCTTCGGTGATGCGTGATTCCTGATGTTTGGTTTTCATCAGGATATAGTATTTTTCGTTGACCTGGCGCTCGCGGTCCAGCCGGGCATATTCCAATGTGCTGGTCGGCAGGCGGTCAAGCTTAGCTGCATATTGATCAACAAGCTTTTTATATTCCTTGCTTTTGGCATCCAGAGCAATGATTTCGACATTGCTGATCAAAATCTTATTCAATAAGTCGGCTGAGATTTTGGTTTGCTCCTCTGGTCCGAGTCCCAGGCTGGTGATCTTTTCAGCCTCATCGAACAATCTCTGTTTCAATTCCGAAATGCGTTTGTCGAGTTCTTTAATAGCCGGGTGTTCGGCGTTGTAGCCTTGGACAGTCATGACTGTGATTTTTTCGGCTTCCATCTCGGCGATGCTGTTGCGCAACTGGTTCACGAACGGATTGGTGGTATTGATTGCCTCCTGGATAACCATCTGCTCACGCTCAGTCAGCATCTGCTGTTGATTTTCGAGCGTCTGCTGGGTAATCTTCAAATCGGCGAGGGTCGTATAGTATGTGGCTTCGAAAGTACTGAGCTGATCGATCAGGATCTTGGCAGTTTCATCCAGTCCAAAAATGCCCTCCTCACGCTGATATTCTTTTAACGCCTCTTCCGATTCTTTTAGATCATTCTCGATCTGAACCAATTGTTCCTCGAGAAAATTTTTCATCTCGATCACTTCACCGAGATTGTATTCCACATCACTCTGGAAGTAAATTTTGGCTATCGTATTGGCAATCAGGGCGGCCTCATCGGGATCGACCGAGGTAATTGTCAGACGAATCGCTTCGGTTTCGCGAATCGGTTCGACTTTCATGGCTCCCATCAGATTTTTGACCAATTCGCGGTCAAGGGTATCGATTAAGGTAATTTGTTCATCACCTGAAGAGCTAAAGATACTCTTCAATCCTGAAATCGTAATCCCGACCAGATCGCCCAGAGCGATACCTTTGCGATGGTATTCCCGGGTGCCTAAAATATAGAGACTGTCCACCTGAGATGAATTGCGCAGGGCTTTAATTACACTGCGGGCCAGCGCGGCGCTTTGCAAGACCTGGATCTCATTATTGACCTTCATATAATTAGTCGGCAGAAGCGGATTCTGAAACAGCGCGCTGGTAGAAGTCGCCCGACCGGATAACATCAGGATCGTGGTGGCCTGGTACTGCGGCGGGGTCGTGAAAGTTATATAGACCGTCAGGATCATCACAATTACAAAAGTGATTCCGATAATCCAGCGCCCCCGGTAAATAATCCGTAAATAATCCTGGAGCGAAACCTCCTTTTCGCTTTCCTGAAAACTTTTTTCAGAAAATCCTTGTTTTATATTACCATTCATGGCTTCCATTGGTTATTATCGAACTCCTTTCTCCGCATAAACCACACTTGGATCTTTTATTTTCACCTGATATTTCAGAAAATAAATCAGACCCAAGGCAGTCAGAATAATATAACCGACTGCATGCATAATGACCGCCATCGCCTGGGCTTTTGATAAATCCAATCCCAGAAAGATGAGTATTCCTATGGTAGCCGCATGATAGGTTCCGACATAACCGGGCGCCGAAGGAACCGAAATGATAGCTGACGTCACAAAAAAAATCAATAAAAGGGCGTAAAGATCGAAATACACATTCAGGGATGCTCCCATTATCCAATAATTGCCGATACATATCGCCCAGATCAGAACCGACTGAACGACAATCAACCCGATGCGCGGTGTTTTACGCAGGGCCGTCAAACCTTGCCAGAAACTGTAGATTGCTTTGCCTATTTTATTTTCAGTTGACATCTTCATTTTACGCTTAAGAAATTTTTTCAACGCGGCCTTTTTCAGATGTGAAATATATACCAAAATTAATAAAATAAAAATAGTTGCTCCACCAATGATCCCACTGGTGCGCACCCAGACCGGCATACCCGGGAAAAATATTGCGCCACAGATCAGGATCACGATAAAAGTCAATGTATCCAGCGTCCGCTCGGCTACGATCGTTCCGAGCACCACTCCCACCGGTATATTCTGGGTTTTGCCCAGAGCATAACCGCGTAGAATTTCACCCAGGCGCAGTGGAAAAACATGATTACCGAAATACCCAATCATCTCCATCTCAAACAGTCTTTTAACAGGTAAATCACTCAATGGATAGATCAAATATTTCCAGCGCCAGCCACGCACTCCGACCATTATTACCATGACCGCCATCGACAATCCGAAAATCCAGAGTCTGGTCTGTCGAAGAGAATCCCAAAACGCGGCGCCATCAAATTTGCGGAATCCGAGATAAATACCCAGGGCGCTGATTAAAATAGCAAAAAGCGCCTTCGGACTGAAAATCCTTTTCCAGATACTGTTGGAATTGTTTTTCATGGTCGTAAATCGATTAATTCCTCATTCTCTTTTAAGTCAATGTCAAACCAACTCGAATCGGCCGCGTTCAATCCGACTAAATTATCAAAAACGATCGTGATCTGCTCATTTTGGAAATCGCGATAACTGGCCGATTTTATAACGCCAAGTGTCGGATCAATTTGCAATTGCAGAGAACGAATGTAACCATCCTCAATTTTCGGTTCAAGATCGAGGACTGCCAACCTGGCAGTCTTTTTATTCATTTTGACAATCCGATAATCGCTTAACGAACCGTTTAAAATATTTCGTATGAATTTCAGACTCGTCCGTGGATTGAATTCCTCAACGATTACCTGTTGATTGACCTTATCCCGGGTCCAGAGCCAGTTGCGATCATAGACGATTTCCTGATCGGTAATATTCACGCGAAAGCGTTCATGGTAGTCAACGAAGAAAGTCCCGTTGTTTTCAGAGTGACTCTTTCTGCCCGGTATCACCTGCCGGATTGTAAAACCGATTTTGAATGGCAACGCGGAGTTGTAATAGCCGGCGACTTTTTCAAGGACCGCCTTGGCCGTTGCCTGAGCTGATAATAATATTGCGCCACCGAGCAGAATGGACACTATAATAGGTCGCTTGATAGATTTAGATAAAACCATTTTCACAGTTTAATATATTTAAAAATAGTTAAGTGTATTTGACAATTATCACAGAATTACTCTTCGTCCGGAACATCCTCTTCGGCATTTAAGCGCTCGAGATAATTTTCATCCACCAGTACTTCGCGGGCTTTACTGCCGGTAAAAGGTCCGACAATACCAGCCCTTTCCAGTTCATCGATCAGACGGGCCGCCCGTGAATAGCCAACTTTCAGGCGACGTTGCAGTAGGGAAATTGAACCCTGCTGGTGCGTGGTTACCAATTTCAGGGCTTCATAATAAAGTGGATCCTTTTCACCATTATCATAAACGCCGAATTCATCGCTACTTTCTTCCTTTATGGAGGGTAGTTCGACTTCACCCGGTCTAGGTTGGTTCTGAATATGCTCTAAAACTCGTTCGATTTCCTCCAGCGAAATATAAGCGCTGTGCACCCGGAAAGGTTCAGGATTTTGAGGTGTAGTGATGAGCAGATCGCCGCGTCCCAGTAATTTTTCAGCCCCATTCAGATCCAGAATCGTACGCGAATCGATTTTGGAAGCCACCTGAAAAGCGATACGAGCCGGAAAATTAGCCTTAATCACTCCCGTAATGACATCCACTGAAGGACGCTGAGTAGCGATTATCAGGTGAATGCCGACTGCGCGTGACATTTGGGCTAAGCGGGTGATCGGTTCTTCGACCTCTTTGGCTGAAGTCATCATCAGGTCAGCCAATTCATCAATAACCAGCACTATGTACGGCAGAAATTCCTTGTCGAGTTCGCCGTTGACGACCCGGTTGTTGTATTCATCGATATTGCGCACCGTGGCTCCGGCCAGGATTTCGTAACGCCGCTCCATTTCCAGTTCAACCGACCGCAGGGCGACGATGGCATTGTCGGCGCGGGTGATCACGTATTCGTCCAGATCCTCGCAGGTGATCAGATGGTAACCTTCCAGAGCTTTGAAAATCGATAATTCCAGTTTTTTAGGATCGATCAGCACGAATTTGACTTCATCCGGTTTAGCCTGATAGAGCATACTGGCTATCACGGTGTTGATACAAACGCTTTTTCCGGAACCGGTGGCGCCGGCGATTAAAAGATGCGGCATGCGCGCCAAATCGACGGTGTAGATTTCACCTGAAGTCGTTTTACCCAACGCAATAGTCAGTTTCGATTTGGTCGTAGCGAACTGGCGCGAGCCAATGATACTCCGCAAATAAACCATTTCCGGATTACGGTTGGGAATTTCGACTCCGACCACCGATTTCCCCGGAATTGGGGCGACGATGCGAATTCGTTTAGCCGATAAAATCCGTGCCAGATCGTCCGCTAGAGCGGCGATTTTGCTGACCCGTACACCCGTAGCCGGTTCGATTTCATAGCGCGTGATGATCGGTCCGGGCGAGACGTTGACAACCTTGCCTCGCACGCCAAAGGTTTCCAGCGCATTTTCCAGCAACTGCGCATTTTCGATCATCTCTTCCTTGGTCACCGAATCTTTCGAATCCGGCGGAACTTCGAGCAATTCAATAGATGGCAACTGGTAAAGACCGCTGGGCGCTACCTCGACTGCAGACGGTATTTTGGGTTCGGGTGGCACCGCGGGCGGTTCACTTGGCTTTTGGATTTTTAATGGTCGGGGCGGTTTTTCGACAACCGGTTCGCTTTCGGTAAGTTCTTCTTCCGGCTCGCGGGCAATAACCGGTTTTTGCGAAATAACTGACTTAACAATTTCTCCCGGTAATTTTTTCTTCTTCATCTCACGATGCAGACGCCATTTGGCGATCGGGCTATAGAAGCTCCATGAAAAATACCCGCGCATCGCTACCAACCCCAATACCGCTAATACTATCACGGTTCCGGCAAAGCCCAGAAAATCGTACATGACTTTGGCAAAAATACCACCGATCAAACCACTGTAGCGGAAACCGAATCCGCCGATGACATTGTGCCTGACAGCCGGCAATCCCAATGCCGTGGCTACCAGAATCGCCAGGAAAATTGTATAAAGACTGAAACGTATCAATATTCTACGCTCTTTAGCGGCAAATAACCACCAGCCCCAGACCAGCATCAGAATCGGCAGGATCAGAACCGCAACCCCAATGGTATATTTAATTAAATAGTGTGATATGTAAATCCCGACGATACCCATCCAATTTTGAATGGCAATATTTCGCGAAATGGTTGGCTCTTCGACTGAATTATAGGATACCAAACTCAAAATGATCAGTACGCCGAGTGCAATCAGCAAGATGCCGACTATTTCCTGCCGCCGGTTATTCATTGGGTTCTCGCCGGAATAAAGGGGGTTTTCACTACATTGGCTTTGACTAATTTTCCACGGCTTTCGATTTCGAGCGCTGTGCCGATCGCACTATGCGCTATGGCGACATAAGCCACTCCAATGCCCTTATTTAAAGTTGGCGATTGGGTGCCGCTGGTTACCAGACCGATTTCCTGTCCGTCTTTAAAAACCTTATAACCGTGGCGTGGTATACCCGGCTCCAGCATTTCAAAACCGACGCTCTTCCGCCTTAAACCGGCGGTTTTAATTTTAAGTAAAGCCTCTTTGCCGATGAAATCCGGTTTATCCAGTTTGGTAATCCAACCCAGACCGGCTTCAAGCGGATTGGTGGTTTGATCGATGTCATTGCCATACAGAGCATATTTCATCTCGAGCCGCAAAGTGTCGCGCGCGCCCAGCCCAACCGGTTGAATCACAAATTTCCGACCTGCCTCAAAGATCGCCTCCCAAAGCTGGCTACTATCAGCCGGAGTATGATAAATTTCCAATCCCTTTTCACCGGTATAACCGGTGCGCGACAGAATCGCGTTAACTCCGGCAATTTTACCTTCCTTGAAATGATAAAATTCGATTGTATTCAGATTGACGTCAGTCAGCGTTTGGAGTACTTCAAAGGCTTGTGGTCCCTGGATCGCCAAAAGACCGGTTTCATCCGAAATATTGCGCAACTCGACCCCGGCCAAAAGATGCTGTTCAACCCAGTTAAAATCTTTTGCCAGGTTCGAGGCGTTCACTACCATCAGGTAATGATCGCTAAAACGATAGATCAATAGATCGTCGACAATACCACCGTCCGGATAACACATGGCTGAGTATTGAACCTGACCGACAGACATTTTAGAAACATCGTTAATAGTCAGTTTATTCAGAAATTCCTCAGCTTTTTCACCTCTTACAATGAACTCACCCATGTGAGATACATCGAAAACGCCGACTGTAGTTCGGACGCGGCGGTGTTCTTCCATTATCCCGTTGTATTGAATCGGCATCCAATAGCCCGCGAAGGGTACGAGCTTAGCGCCGCTAGCCAGATGTTTTTCATAAAATGGTGTTTTTTTAATATCGGTGGTTACACTTTCCATGTTTTCCTCTTACATATGATTGAGAGCCGTTTTAATATATTTTTCAACCGGGGCGGATTCGCCGAGTTCCTGAATGGCTTTACGCAAGGCGCTCAAGGCTTCCGAGCGCCGGTAGCCAAGTGAGGTCAGCGCCTTCAGGACTTCTTCATGGGTGGCGACGGCGACCGGTGCAAGATCATCCGGCAGGGCTTCGTCAGTCCGACCCATTTTTTCACTCAGTTCAACAATGATGCGCTTGGCAGTTTTCAGACCGATTCCCGGAATAAGGGTCAGGGCTTTGACGTCGCCCTCCAGAATACGGCGGCGGAATTGGTCGGGAGTAGCTCCCGACAGGATCGTAATCGCCATTTTCGGCCCGATACCCGAAATGTTGATCAAGAGCATGAACAGGTCTTTTTCCTCATGACTGGCAAAGCCATACAAAGCTTGGATGTCTTCCCGGACATGATAGTAAATCAACAATTTCGCAGATTGCCCGAGAGCCGGCAGTACTGAATAGGTCGATAGTGGAATATGAATCTGATAACCGATTCCACCTACATCGATAATAACGCCGGTCGGTTCTTTCTTCACGATCTTTCCGTTGATATATGCAAACATTGCTCACTCCGCAAATTTCTGGCGATTCAAATGACAGATCGCCACCGCCATGGCATCGGCCGCATCCAGTGATTCCGGTTTCTGCGGCAGGTTCAGGAGACGACTTACCATAAATTGCACTTGCTCTTTGGAAGCCGCACCGTTGCCGACAACCGCTAATTTAATCTTCTTGGGGGTATATGCCGCAATCGCAATATCATTATTGGCTCCGGCCAGCAGAACCGCCCCCCGGGCATGTCCCATTAACAGCGCAGTTTTGACATTTTGCGCATAAATGGCTTCTTCAACCGCCATAATGCTTGGTTGCCATTCTTTAATAATCTGAGTCAATTCGGTATAAATACTTTTTAAACGCTGATTGAATTGTTCGCTGGGAGAGGTTACGATCGTACCCTGGGTCAGACACTTCAGGCAACTGCCGTGGAGGGTAACGACAGCATAGCCGGTGCGATTGATGCCATGATCAACGCCAAGCACTCTAAGTTCTTCACCTATCATGCGGTATTTTGGATTTGCGAAAGTAATTGATCGTCAATATCGAAGTTGGCATATACATTCTGGATATCTTCATGATCTTCCAGGGCTTCCATCAAGTTCAAAATTTTAGGAGCGGTTTTCTCGTCCGCTTTAATTGTAGTTTTAGGCAACATCGTCAATGAGGCGCTTTCCATGGTTACATTGGCGCTTTCCAGGGCTTTCTTGACTTTTTCAAAATGAGCGGGATCAACATTGACCTCATAGGCATCCTCTTCAGTACTGATGTCATCAGCCCCGGCTTCCAGGGCGATCATGAGCAGATCGTCTTCGGAGCAAGCCTCTTTTGAAATGGTAATAATGCCTTTTTTTTCAAAATTGTAGGCGACACTGCCGCTGGTGGCCAGATTTCCACCGTGGCGGGTCAGGATGTGGCGGATTTCGGAGACTGTGCGGTTTTTGTTGTCAGTCATAGCCTCCATCAGGATCGCGACACCGCCCGGACCGTAAGCCTCGTAAACAATTTCTTCGTAGTTGACACTCTCGATTTCACCGGTCCCCTTCTTGATTGCCCGTTCGACGTTTGCTAACGGCATATTGGCGGATTTGGCCGCCAGAATGGCAGTGCGCAGGCGCGGATTTGATTCTTCATCACCGCCGCCCAGTTTGGCGGCTACCTGAATTTCCTTAATAATTTTGGTGAATGTTTTGCCACGTTTAGCATCCATTGCACCTTTTTTACGCTTGATCGTACTCCATTTGGAATGACCCGACATACTTATATCCTCATCATTTTATTTTCTTGTTTAAAAACTGTCTTTTTTAACCATGATCCTGATCGGGGTTCGAATTACCCAGGCATCCGGAAAGCGCAACTGGAGCGCCTGGGCTAAGAGACTCTCAGCCTCCTCGCGGGTCACACAGTTGCCAATCCTAATTTTATAATAAGGTAAATTAAAAACCCTTTCGATATCGATATTTTCAAATTTTTGCTGGGCTAACTGATAGACCGAATCCGCCAGAAAATAATCACTGGTCGAGAACACCTGCACTTTCCAGCCCATTTTTTCAACAAAAGTGACTGAATCAGCTGACGCACTTTTCGGATTAATGACCGGAGTCTTCAAATCGGTAACGATCTCATAGATCAATGTGTTATCCAGGATCGACAAGGGTGGTTCCTTCAATACCGCCGGATCGAAGTTCTCATCCTGCGGTGCGATCCCATTTTGAGCCGGCAGGTTGACAGCCCCAAGGATTATGAAGAACGCGACAGCCTTAATTTTCATACTTTGATAAATTAACACACCCAAAATATACTGAAAATATGACTAATTCGGAAAGAGATAAACGGCTGTGTTAATTTAGATTTTCGCCACATCCGCAGTTGATACCCAGCCCTGTTTACCGTCAATCAATTCGATTTTGAACCAGTTGCCATCGGAATCCAGAATTCTGACCTTGGTGCCTTCATGAATTATAAAGAGTTCGGTACTGCCTGGCTGGGGCGCCGCCAGACTACTGACCGTGCGACTGATGGTGATACCCTGGTCGTCGGCGGTTTCGAGGTGATATTTCTGGAACAGCATGAGAGCTGTCAGCAGGCTCAGAACGCCACAAATAACAAAAATGGCTCGCAACAGGCGTCGCAGATGTCGCAAATCGAAATTCAACCAAACGGCAAAGCTGGTTATCGCTATCAGCAATAAAATAGAGAATATTATCGCCCAGCCACTGGCACTCAACAGGTCAACAAAAGCCCGATACCAGCGCAACAGGAAAAAAGCCGGAGGCGCTTCGATCCGGTCACGGACACTCAGATTAGCCAGTTGTAAATTGAAATCCACATTCGGATCATTGGGCATACGCCGGGCGGCGCGCTCATAGCTCAGGATAGCCAGCCCAATCTGGCTGGTACGATAATAGGCATTGCCCAGATTGAGATACAACGGACCACTGTCATAACCGTAAGCGATGATATCTTCATAGAGGCGGATGGCTTCCGTATAATTTTCAGCCTGATAGGCCGCGTTCCCTTGCTCGAAGAGCTGGTTCAATTCCGAATCGGTTCTACCCCAGAGACTGGCAATCAGAATTAGTATCAATATTAATTCTCTGATCAGCTTCATCTCAAATCACCTTACTAAGATTATTGATAATCTCACGGCTCTCGGTCAGCAAAGTCCGTGGCTCAGCATCAGCGGCCAAGCCAGGCAGAAAGCGGATCTCGTTCAAACGTTTCAATAAACTCAACACTTTTTGTAATAATTCAGCCTCTATTCCGCATTGGTTAAGAGCCTGTTCGATCTCTCTGGGTCCAAGACCAGCTATCGGTAACACCAGCCGATCGGCAATATAACCGATTATAGCCTGATCCAGTTGGGTGAAAAATTCTTCCTCTTTCGCTTCGACCAACATGGTTTGCATACTGCGTAGTCGGGTCTGCCAGCGCGGCCAGGCCTGGCGACGACGCGCAAAAGCCAGATTGCTCTGCAATTTGTCAGTCCACCAACGCAGACCGACCGCGCCGAGTAATATCGACAGAGAAATACCATTTAAAAGCCAAAACCAGATCTCACTGAAAACCGTGTGATTTAACTTGCGCCAGCCGGTATTCTCCCGCATTATAAAACGGATATCCTGACCGAGAAGCGAAATCTCAGTCTTACTCAAGCCGACACTCCTGTCGGAACGCGCACTTTCATCAACGTCGATTTTCAGATTGAAAGATCGGGTTGTGAGCGTACGATAGGCTTCAGTCTGAGGATCGAAATAGGCAAATTGGAGCGCAGGAATCGTCAGCTGTCCCGGTCGGCGCGGAATTAAAACGTATTCATAAGTTACCGAACCGCCGATTGTTCCGCCGCTCTTATTAATTATTTTATCGATTTTAGGCTCGAAGACCTCGACTGAATTAGGCAGGATGAGCGGCGTCAATTTCAGAGCATTGATATTGCCATTACCGCTGATTTTATAACGTAACGTTAATGCCTGATCCTGTTTTACCTGAGGATTATCAATACTGCTCTCGATTTTGAAACTCCCGACCGCGCCGTTGAAAGCAGACGGCTTGCCTTTTTCCGGCAAGGGTTTGACCTGAATTTTGAGCGGCGCAGATTCAATCGTAACGACTTTGGTGCCCGAAAAAAACGGATCGTTGAAAAATGAATCTTCGAAAAAGTCATCAAAAATCGAACGGCGTCGTTGACTGGGTTGGACGACCTCGCAGTCGATCACCATCGGATCGATCGTCAGTTCACCGGTCGTTGTGGCAAATAACGCGATTTGCTGGATAGTGGCTTTTCGGTAAGGTACGCCGTTAATCGTTTCGTTGGTGATAGTCGGTTGGCTGGGAGCCGGAAATTCCTCAATCCAGAATCCACGGGCGTCGGGAAGTTTCTTGCGACCAAAGGTGCGCACATTACGATAATATAAATCGAACGTGACTACTAATTCCTGACCTTTGTAAACTGTCTGCTGAGGAACGGTTGCCTTGAGAAAGACCTCTTCCCGGCGACTATCGGTCGATGCGCCCGGAGCCGGTCGCGTCGCCCCCGATGGCGGTGTAGACGGTTTTTGCTGACCGGACGAAGCGCTGGTTACATTGACGGTGACCAGGTCGGTCGTATAGGTCTTTCCGCGATATTTGATAGAAATAGGCTTGATCGTCAGTTGACCGGTACGCGTTGGAGCAATCTGCCAACTGATCGTTTTGGAAGCGGTCATCTGGCCGTTGATGATCTGGATACTGCTGGACTGGGACGGTCCGGAAATTAATACAAAATCCGGACTCTCCGGCGGCGACACATTCGGAAAATCACTGACCCCTTCGATATTAATCGTATAGATCAGCACATCCTTATCGGTTATATTGTTTTTATTGACTGAAGCCGAAAAGCGAACATTCTGAGCATTGGCGTTGAATGTAAACAGCATTATAAGAAGAATCAGTTTATATATCCGGGATTTGCGCATTTAAACGCCTACCAATCCTTCTCTTTCGTCAAGCCGGAGGCTTTCACTCGCATCCGCTCCTGCATCAATTTCTTTTCATCATTCTTTAGCGCATCCAGCACCTGGGCGGCTTCTTCCTGACTCTTTTCCTTTTCACGCCGACTTTGCTGAGATTGTTGTTCCTGAGCCTGACTTTGTTGTTCATGCTGTTGCTGATCCTGCGATTTATCCGGCTGGGTCTGTTCTTTAGACTGATCCGACTGATCTTGCTTATCCTGCTGATCCTGGTTTTGCTGACTCTTATCCTGATTCTGTTGGTTCTGCATTATCTTCCGGGCTAGTTCGTAGTTGTACTTGGCATCAAAATCACGCGGATTGAGTTCAAGAGCCTTTTTATAAAACGCCAGACTCTCTTCGATCCGACCGTTTTTAAAAAGGACGTTGCCCAGATTATAGTAAACAGCCGATTTCTGTATCGGGTCTTTAACCGAGATTGCCTTTTCGAATTCGGACATAGCTTCTTCGATTAGCTCGGACTTGTAGAGCGCGGCGCCTTTGCCGAAATGAGCTTCAACCAAATCTTCGCGATCCTTCAGAATCCGGTCGTAAATCCGAATCGCCTCCGGGTAATTACCCTTCTCGTACTGGCGTAAACCGGCATCGACCGCGTTAATTTTTATCGGTTGGACAATAATCAATCCAAGTATTAATGGAATTAGCAGGTATCTGATATTAAATATTTGACTCATCGACTTCATATTTGATCAGGGATTAACTTCGCGGGCGATTTGCTCCCTTTTTTCCGGTATGAACATTTCCGCTACCAGCAACACGATGGCAAGCAGTAAAAAGATCTGGTAGCGTTGCTGATAATCACTGTATTCGTGCGAGCGGAGGTCTTTCTTTTCCAAGCCAAAGATTTCCCGATAAATTTTCTGAAAGGCATCTTTATCGGCGTTCAGGTTAAAGTAGCGCCCGGCGGTCGTACCCGCAATTTTTTGCAGGGTTTCTTCCTGAAGAGCTGTGGTTACGACGTGTCCGGCTCGATTTTTCTTAAATTCCACGGCGCCAGTGGATGGATTCCGCAAGGGTATTGGTACTCCGGTCAGCGAACCAATTCCGACAGAATAAATAACAACTCCTTCGTCGGCGGCTTGCTTGGTAATCTGGTTGATCGCACCTTCATGATCTTCACCGTCTGAAATTACGATAATAACCTTATGCTTTTTCTCTGCCGGGTTAAAGGCTTTCAGAGCGGTACTGATGGCTTCGGCAATGGCCGTGCCCTGGGTGCCGATTACACCGGTATCGCAGGCATCCAGGAATAATTTGGCCGCGCTGTAATCCAGGGTCAGTGGACATTGGAGATAGCTGGTGCCGGCAAAAGCGACGATACCTACCCGATCGCCCTGTAAACGGTCGATAAAGCGCGACAGTTCGAACTTGGCGCGCTCCATGCGACTGGGTTTGATGTCTTCGGCTTTCATGCTGATGGAAGTATCCAGGGCGATGATAATATCTAATCCGCGCCGTTTCACTTCAGCCAGCTTTTGACCGACGGACGGACCCAGCAGAGCGATTCCCAGAAAAATCAGTCCCCAGAGCCAGAGCGAATCTTTCAAGCGTCGCAGACGGGGACTATAACCATCCAGAATTTTACTGGAAAGCGCGCCGGCATATAACTCGAGACTCTTACGATATTTTACGCGCCGGTAAATTAAACCGGCAAGGCCTAAGACGATCAGTACCCAAAACCAGATATAATCGGCATGATAAAACTTTAACATCAGGGCGTCCTCCGCCAGACTGTCAAACCCAGGATACCGCTCAGCGCCACTAACAAAAATCCCGGGATCAGAAAATAATGGTAAAGATCGTTGTAATTGACGAATTCGTGGACCTTGACTTCGGTTTTTTCCATGTTGCTGATTTCTTCATAGATCGTCGCCAGGTTCTTTTCATCGGTTGCCCGGAAATACTGACCGCCGGTCTGGCTGGACACATCTTTCATCAAAGCTTCGTCGATTTCAACATCCATCAGACGGTACTGTACCTGACCGCCCGGCAGAGCGATCGGATAGGGCGCCTGACCCAGTTTACCCGCCCCAATCGTATAAATTTTAATATCAAAGGCAGAGGCCAGGCTGGCGGCGGTATGCGGATCGATTTCGCCGGTGTTATTACGGCCGTCCGACAGCAGGATCATGATCTTGCTTTTGGCCTGGCTTTCGCGCAGACGATTGGTGGCATTGGCGATTGCCATGCCAATCGCCGTGCCGTCATATTTTTCCTCGATGATGTCAACCTGGTTGAGTAAATCTTTCAAAACA
>JALOAB010000106.1 GCA_023229045.1 Fidelibacterota bacterium | reverse complement strand
TCGTTGATCTTACCGCCGATTTCAAAAGCAGGCGTAGGCGTCGTAGGCGTTAGAATCGCATCGACCTTTTCAAAGGCTTTCACAAAATCTTCTTTTATCAGACGCCGGACGCGTTGAGCTTTATCGTAATAGGCTTCGTAGTAACCAGCTGATAATACATAAGTTCCCAGCATGATCCGGCGAGTCACTTCGGGACCGAATCCGGTATGGCGGGTCTGGCGGTAAACGGCATCGAGATCGCCGCCGCGTTCACTCAATCCGTAACGGATCCCATCATAGCGCGCCAGGTTCGAGGAGGCTTCGGCGGTTGCAATTATATAATAAACAGCAATAGCATATGTTGAATGCGGTAAAGAAATATCGTTTATAATGACGCCGGACTTTTCCAAAAATCTGATGCATTGCTTGATGCGTTCGGCAATTTCAGGATCGAGCCCAGGTCCGAAATATTCACCCGGTATCCCGATCCGCAGACCGCTAATATCCCGATCCAGATTAGTCAGATAATCCGCAACCGGCATATCCGCCGAGGTTGAGTCATTCTCATCGCGACCGGCGATCACCTGTAATAGACGGGCGCTGTCCGGCACATTCCGTGAAAAGGTTCCGATCTGATCGAGCGACGAGGCAAAAGCCACCAGCCCGTAGCGGGAAACCCGCCCGTAAGTCGGCTTAAGACCAACGATTCCGCAGAAAGCCGCCGGTTGACGGATCGAACCACCCGTATCCGAACCGAGTGCAACGTCTACCAAACCTCCGGCAACCGCCGCCGCCGAGCCGCCACTGGAACCGCCCGGAACGCGTTTTTCATCATGCGGGTTAGTCACTACGCCAAAAACCGAGAATTCGGTAGAAGAGCCCATCGCAAACTCGTCCAGATTCATTTTACCGACAATTAAACCATCCGCTTGGCGGATTTTGGTGACAACGGTGGCATCGTAGGGTGGCTGATAATTTCCCAGCATGTGCGAACCACAGGTTGTCGGCAAACCCGACAGGCAAATGTTATCCTTTATTCCGACCGTGTAGCCAGCCAATGAACCAGCCGCGCCGTTCTGCGCCCGCTTCTCAATCTCATTATACTGCTCGGCAATAGCGGGCAATGTCTTGATGAAAGCATTATATGGATTTACGCGAATCCGTTCGAGCAATTGCTCGATTTCCATTGAAAAAATTTTATCCTCCACCCGCTCTAATCCTTCGCGGCTGGTTTGTCTGTCGGATTTTCGGAATTTGCTGAATCGTTTTTTGTTTTTGAATTTACGTCGTGTAATTCTTCCTGGATGTCGCTGGCGGCTTTTTTAAATTCGCGCAGACTTTTCCCGATACTCCTGGCGAGGTCAGGTAAGCGCTTAGCCCCGAACAACAGTAAAAACACGACTAAAATAAGAATTATTTCACCAGTTCCTATACCCATAATTGGCTCCTTTTTATTATCTCCAAAATCTGAGGATGTAATAGGCCACTGCGATACCTATGATCCCAATAAAATTAAACTTCAGGGTTAAGCCCAGCGTCACCGAAAACATAAGCAGATCAATCACAGCCGGCCCCAGCATGACATCAATCGAACGCAGAAATACCTCTTTTACCACGCCATCCGGCAAAGCCATCTTGAGCAATTCGCCCAGCAGGGAACCCAGCATGGCGCCCAGTAGCAGGACGCCGATTACCAGGATTAACGGTATTTTACGCTTAGTCTTATCCATATTAATCGCTTCCTAATAAAGATTTAAATATCCCCAATCCATCCTCTGAATCGAGAATTGATTCAGCCGCGCGCTCCGGATGCGGCATCATACCCAGTACATTTTTTTCCTCGTTCAAAATTCCGGCAATATTCAACTTCGAACCGTTAGGATTAGCGGCGGCGTTGATTTCCCCTTTTGAGTCGCAATACTGGAATGCAATTCGTTCCTGATCCTGGAGTTGTTTTAAAATATCGTCCTCGGCGAAATATTGACCGCAGTAATGCGCAATCGGCATTTTTATCACCTGCCCGGCATCGTAAACTCGGGTAAATGCCGTGGCATTGTTGGTAACTTTAAGATAAACCTCCTGACAGCGGAAACGCATATGATCGTTGGGGATCAAAGCGCCCGGCAATAATCCGGCTTCCATTAAAATCTGGAATCCATTACAGATGCCGATGACTTTTCCGCCCTTTTCGGCAAAATGCATGATCTCCGGCATAATCGGCGCAAAACGCGCTACGGCGCCGGCTCTGAGATAATCGCCATACGAAAAACCGCCCGGCAGGACGATTACATCGAAAAGCCGTAATGTAGTATCCTTATGCCAGATGTACTCAACCCGCGCGCCCAGCACATGTTTCAGAACATGATAAGCGTCATGATCGCAGTTTGAGCCCGGAAATACCACCACTCCGAATTTCATCATTCGGCCTCGACTAATTCAACACTATATTTCTGAATCACCGGATTGGAAAGAACCCGATCACAGATTTCATAGATTAATTTTTCAGCCTGATTGCGTTTTAAATCGGATTTCAGACGCACTTCAAAATATTTACCGGTTTCCAGACCTTCGATGTTTTGATATCCGAGAGTTACCAGGGCGTGCTGGATAGTTTTTGCTTCCGGATCGAGAATCCCCTTTTTGTAAGTCACAACGATTTTTGCTAACCACATTTCAATGCACCTTTCTTCGAGCGAAATGAACCCGTGGTTCATCGTAACCGATCAACCATTGTAAGATATGAGTAATGATGTAAACCAACATTAGCGGAAAAATAATATAGGCATTAAAGATTATCACGGCAATAATCGTCACCAGAAATCCGATCGTCCGGAGAGTCCTTAAGGTACCCTTGCGGAAGCCCAATTTCAAATTAGCCAAAAACCGGATATTACTCACCATAAGGAACGAGAAAACGACTACCAGCGGGAGGATAATATTGGAGTTGCCGTAATTTCCAAAAACTTTATAACTGAACCAGATGTAAGAGCCGATCGCCACGGCGCTGGCCGGCACCGGCATCCCGGTGAAATAGGCTTTCTTCTCGGTCGTGGCATGCAGATTGAAGCGTGCCAGACGCACGCCACCGAACAAAACCGGAAAAAAGCTGATCGCGCCGCCGACAAATCCCAGGTCGGCCACGAATAATTCATTCACCAGCACAGCTGGCACCAGGCAAAACGAAACCATGTCAGCCAGCGAATCGAACTCTATGCCGAAATCCGAAGCCTGATGCGTCAGGCGCGCTATCATTCCGTCCAGAAAATCGAAACTCAAGGCGACCATGATCAGAATCACAGCCGTGATATAATGCCCCTGAATAATCTGGAGCATCGCCAAAAAACCCGAAAATAAATTCAGAACGGTAAAAATACTCGGTAGAAATTTTGGTCCTCTTTTCATGCCAATTCTCCGATAATTGTCTCGCCGGCTTTGACTTTTTCACCAATGCTGACTGTAATTTTATAATTGCGCGGCACAATCACCTCGACCCGCGAACCGAACATTATCAGGCCGAAGCGTTCACCGCTCATCAGGCTTTGATCGACTCTGACCCGCGAGACGATCCGCCGCGCGAAACAACCGGCGATCTGGGTCACGACTATTTTCCGGTCGTGCGCGGTGAGCGACATGCGACATTGTTCATTCTCGAAACTGGCTTCCGGCTTGAAAGCCGAGAGAAATTTCCCCTTCTTGTGTTCAATTTGGCGGATGACGCCGTCACACGGAGCCCGGTTGACATGCACATTCAGAGGCGACATAAAAATTGCTATTCGGCGTCCGTCTCCCACAAAAGGATCCGCGATCTCTTTTACTTCGACAATTTTCCCATCCGCCGGCGCGATCAAAAGATTGGGATTCTGCGGCGTGACCCGCTCCGGATCACGAAAAAAATAGATGCAGAAAACGCAACAAAACATCGCCAGCCAGAACACTATCTTCAGAGCTAATAATTCATAGCGGTTCCCCAGAAACATCGCCAGCATGGCGATGATCAGAGTCGGGACTATCAATCGGGCTCCCTCTTTGGCAATCATGATGAACTCCCGGTAATTCGCTTCAACATTTCGACATAAGCGCTTTCCACATCGCCCAGATCGAACCGGAAGCGATCCTTATCGAGCTTCCGCTGGGTGCCTTTTTCCCAGAATCTACAGGTGTCAGGAGAAATTTCATCCGCCAGCAGAAGCCGATCCTTGTAATGGCCAAACTCCAGTTTGAAATCTACCAGGGTAATCCCAATGGAATTAAAAAAGTCCTGCAGGATCTGATTGATCCGCATCGCAGTCGTTTTAAGAAAAGTCAATTCGGCCGCGTTTGCCAGTTTGAACCGGATAATATGATCATCATCCATCAGGGGATCGTGAAAAGCATCGTTTTTATAATAGCGCTCAACAATCGGTTCGGGGAAAATCTCTCCCTCCGGGATGCCATAACGTTTGCACAGACTGCCGGCCGCAACGTTGCGCACGACCAATTCGATCGGGATAATTACGACCCGGCGCACCAGCATCTCGTTGTCCGATAATCTTTTGACGAAATGGGTTGCTATACCGTTTTTCTCCAACATATCGAAAAGGTGACAGCTGATCAGGTTATTGGCGACTCCCTTGCCGGAAATTTGTCCCTTTTTCACACCGTCGAAAGCGGTGGCATCGTCCTTAAAAAACTGGACGACCAATTCGGGATCCTCGGTGGAATAGACTATCTTGGCTTTACCTTCATATAACTTTTCGATTTTATTCATACTTTCCTTTGTTTTATTCGCTCATAAATTCCGTCAATACGGGTTAAGATTTTATCATAGTTAAAATATTGTTCGATTTCGGCCGGGGTCAGCCATTTTAGTACATCCTGATCTTTAAGAAGCAATCCCCGGAAGTCCGCATCACTTTGCCAGACCTGCATTGCATTTTTCTGCACAATCGCATAAGCCTCTTCGCGGGTAGCGCCTTTTTCAACAAGCGCCAGCATAATTTCCTGCGAAAAAATCAGACCACGGGTGTGCTCCAGGTTCCGCCGCATATTTTGCGGATAGACCTGCAGATTTGTCAGAACATTTATCGTTTCGTTCAGGATAAAATCGGCACAAATACAGGCATCCGGCAATATAAGACGTTCATTTGATGAGTGTGAAATATCGCGTTCGTGCCAGAGTGATATATTCTCGAGTGCCGTCACTGAATAACCGCGCAGGAGCCGCGCCAGTCCGCAGATGCGTTCCGATAAAACCGGGTTGCGTTTGTGGGGCATCGCTGAAGAGCCTTTCTGTCCTTTAGCAAAAAATTCCTCTACTTCCAGAACCTCGGTCTTTTGCAGATGGCGGATTTCGGTGGCGATTTTCTCGAGAGTCGCGCCGATTAAAGCCAGAGTAGTCAGGAAAAAAGCGTGGCGGTCTCGCTGAATGATTTGATTGCTGACCGGCGCCGGGCGCAGGCCGAGGTTACGACAGACCCGTTCTTCAACTTCGGGCTCGATGTGCTGATAAGTTCCGACAGCGCCGGAAATTTTCCCGACTTTGATATCGCTCAAGGCCAGATTGAAGCGTCGGATGTGGCGTGCGATTTCCTCGCGGTAGTTGAGCAGTTTCAATCCGAGGGTAATCGGTTCGGCGTGCACGCCGTGAGTCCGCCCGATCATCAGACAATCTTTGTACTCAATGCTTTTGGCATCCAAGAGATTTTCTAACTGCTTCAGATCGGTCAGGATCAGTTCGCCGGCTTCGCTCAACTGCAGAGCCAGAGCCGTATCCAGTAAATCCGAAGAGGTCAATCCCTTGTGCACAAAGCGGGCTGTCGGGCCGATATTTTCACTGACGTTGGTCAGAAAAGCGATTACATCGTGCCGGACCTCCTGCTCGACTTCCAATATGCGCGCGACCTGGAAAGACGCCCGCGATTCGATTTCACGGAAGGCTTCATCCGGAATTAATCCGCGTTGATGCTGAACCCGGCAGACTTCCAGCTCGACTTTCCACCAGGTGGCGTATTTATTTTCGTCTGACCAGATTTGGCCCATTTCCGGGCGGGTATAGCGTGCTATCATCGCTTATTCCAGTACCAATTGAGTGCCCATTTCACGATTACCACGCAGAAATTTGATCCTGATCTTGTCGCCTGACTTCAGGAACTTTTCCTGAATAATGGAATAAATTTCCTCCTTACTGGCAATCTTGCTGGCATTGATTTCGGTGATGACATCGCCGACCTTGAGGCCAGCCCGTTCGGCTGAACTGCCACTTTCCACCCGCGTCACGATAATACCGGTACTCGATGGCAGGTTGAGATAACGGGCTAAAAACTGATCAACATCCTGTAGTTCCCAGCCAATTCTTAGCGAACGATCGATTTTCCCGTATTTTTTCAGCTCGGCTACCACCGCCTTAACGCGCTCGACCGGAATGGCAAAACCGATCCCGATTGAACCTTCGCTGAACTGACTGCCGGTGAAAATGAAAGTGTTAATGCCGATGACTTCGCCGTCGGCGTTGACCAGCGGTCCGCCGCTGTTACCGGTATTGATAGCCGCGTCGGTCTGAATCATGTCCTGATAAATCCGGCCATTCTGCTGAGGCCCGAAATCGAGATCGATTCCCGAGACGATTCCGACAGTAGCAGTTGGTTTGTAATTGATGCTGAAAAGACCGAAAGGATTTCCGAGAGCCACTACCCATTCGCCGATCATCACATCATCGGATGATCCGAATTTGGCGTAGGCAAACGACTTGCCTTCAATCTTGAGCAGGGCGATATCCGAAACGTTGTCGATACCGACTAATTTGGCTTTGTATTCCTTGCCGCCCATCAGAGTGACTACGATCTCTTCGGCGCCGTCAACTACATGGGAATTGGTAACGACGTATCCATCCGCGCTGATGACGACGCCTGAACCGAGACTTTTCACCCGGCGACGATGAATCTGATCCGGAAATAGCATACTCCAGAGCGGATCGTTAAAAAAGGGCGAAGTCACATATTCCTGAATGGCGGTAACATTGATACCTGCTACAGCCGGATTGACCCTTTCAATCGCCCTTGTAATGGCCGTCTGGCGGGAATTGCTGATAGCCTGCTGAACGGCAGTGTCAGTCTGAGCGAAACTCAGACTGATTATAATGCCTAAAAACAGCGCGCTCAGCGGCTTTTTCATTTTTCGACCTTTTTCCAATCTTCCAGAAACTTGTCAATCCCCTTATCTGTCAAGGGATGTTTGACCATTTTTTCCATAACATTAAAAGGAATTGTGCAGACATGCGCTCCGATCATAGCCGCATCAACAATATGCAGAGGATTACGGATACTGGCGACAATGATTTCGGTCTCGATCCCGTAATTATCGAAAATGGTCTTGATTTGCTGAATCAGTTCCATACCCACCAAATGAATATCATCCAGCCGACCGACGAACGGACTGACATAAGTGGCGCCGGCTTTGGCCGCCAGGAGTGCCTGCAAAGGCGAAAAGATCAGAGTCGTATTGGTACGGATACCCTTTTGGGTCAGCATCTTGATGGCTTTCAGACCTTCCAGTGTGATGGGAATTTTGATGATGATATTTTTATGTAAAGCCGCCAGGTCCTCGGCCTCGCGCACCATGCCTTCGGCGTCCAGACTGACGACTTCGCCGCTGACCGGGCCGTTGACGGTTTCACAGATTTT
>JALOAB010000181.1 GCA_023229045.1 Fidelibacterota bacterium | reverse complement strand
AAACACCTTGAAGAGGAAATTGGAACCCTGGCAATTTATGAAGATTATGTCAGCAGTTGTAAGGTTATCATGGAAAAAACCAAGGAGGGTGAAACGATCGATATTTCCATGCACGTGCGCGGTAAAGACCTGATCGCACGGGTATCTACCAATGATATGATCAAATCGATTGATCAGGCCGTAGCGAAAATCGAACGGCAATTAAAAAAATTTAAAGAAAAGAGGTATGCACGGTGAATCAAATTGAATTAACAGTCGGCCGAATTTATCAGGAAAACCGTAAAAATCTGGGCTTCGTTCGCGTCAACGGCGATATCGGTCAGGATACAACCGTGACGTCTTCCAAATTGAACCGTCCGGGACTGGAAATTACCGGATTCTGGGACAGCTTCGATCCCCATCGAATTCAATTAATCGGCGAGGGTGAGTTCCGCTATATTAAAAGTCTAACCCGCGAAAAGGTCGAGGAAATCTTTGAGCATTTCTTTTCAGCTAAAATACCGCTGATGATCTTTGCGCATAATGTCAAACCGCCGGTCTGCGCCGTCAGACTCGCTCGTAAATATAAAGTGGCTTTGTTAGCCACGCCGGTTACAACTACTTTACTGGTGGCTTCTCTGTTGGACTATCTCGATCGGGAATTGGCGCCGTCGACGATTATTCACGGCAGTTTGGTAGATGTTTATGGGATTGGCCTGCTTTTAACCGGACCGAGTGGCATTGGCAAAAGTGAAATCGCTCTCGATCTGGTGGAACGCGGGCATCGTCTGGTAGCCGACGACATCATTAAAATTATTCGCCGGGCCGATAATGTCATTATCGGTACCGGAATGGAATTGCTGGAACATCATCTGGAATTGCGCGGTCTGGGAATCGTCGATATCCGTAACATTTTCGGGATTCGGGCTATTCGTCAGCAGAAAAGAATCGAGGTGCAGGTCGAACTCGAGGAATGGGACAGCACCAAGAACTTCGAAAGAGTCGGCGCTCAGGATAAATATACCAAAATCCTGGGAGTGAATATTCCCTTGATCAATCTGCCGATCTACCCCGGTAAAAATATCACGGTAATCGCCGAAGTGATTGCCCTGAACCATGTTCTGAAAATAATGGGCACGAACGCCGCCCTGAATTTTCAGAAAAAAATCGCCGCGACGATCCGGCAGAAAACCCAGATTAACACCCTGCAGAATTATTTGAAGAAGGATTTGGAATAGAAAGGATCGACGTCCGTTGAAAGCAATCATTCCCGCGGCCGGGATCGGTGAACGTCTCCGGCCATTGACATTAACCAAACCAAAAGTGCTTCTGCCGGTTGCCGGAAAACCGATTCTGGGACATATTTTCGACCATCTGGCATCGACCGGAATACGGGATGTGGTCGTGATTATCGGTTATTTCGGCGAGCAGGTGCGCGATTATTCCGTCAGAAATTACAACTTCAATTTCACTTTCGTCGAACAGTCTGAACGACGCGGACTGGGGCACGCGGTTGGATTAGGCTTACAATCTGACGATGAGCCGGTAATGATTATTCTGGGCGATGTGATCCTGGAACTCGATTTTGCGAAATTGAGTTGTCGTTCGGAAAACCTGATCGGAGTCATGCCGGTTGACGATCCCCGCCGTTTCGGCATTGTTGAAATGAATAAAGGGCGGGTCGTACGCCTGGTTGAAAAACCGCTCCGTTCAAACAGTAATTTGGCAATTGCCGGGATTTATTTAATTCAAAAAAGCGCCCTGTTAAAAAAGGCTATCGATCACATTATAGCTTCCAATATCAAAACCAAAAACGAATATCAATTAACCGATGCACTCCAGGCGATGCTGGATTGGGGAGAACCGTTTCAGATCATCGATATCGAACGTTGTCTGGATTGCGGAACGCGTAAAACCTTGCTTGAAACCAATGCCTATCTCCTCGGTAAAAATTCGGAACCGCCGCCGGTCATCCCCGGCACAGTGATCATTCCACCGGTTTATATTGGGGCGGGAGCGGTTCTGCGCCGCAGTATCGTCGGTCCGAATGTCCACCTCGGAAAGAGCTGTCAAATTACAAATTCAGTTCTATCGAATTCCATCATCTCAGATGGGGCGGCTCTGAAGGATGTCATCCTGAACGAGAGTCTGATCGGTCAAAAAAGCCAGGTGACCGGAGTAGTCCAACAGATTGACACCGCCGATCATACTATTCAGAAATTGAGTTGATTTTATCAACACTTTACAGTATGTTTGAACGTTTTATTTAAATATGGAGTATAGAAAATGAAAAAATATTCATTTACATCTGAATCGGTGACAGAAGGTCATCCGGATAAAATCTGCGACCAGGTTTCCGATGCAATTCTGGACGCACTGTTGACGGTCGATCCGGAGAGCCGGGTCGCTTGCGAAACGATGACGACCACCGGGATGGTCATGGTTGTCGGAGAAATCACTACTAGAGCCTATGTTGATATACCGCGTATCGTGCGCGAAACTGTTGAGAGAATCGGCTACACCGATCCTGATTTCGGTCTGGACGGGCGGTCCTGCGCAGTTATAACTTCCATCCACGAGCAGAGTGAAAACATCGCCCTCGGAGTGGATGAAACCGATCAGCACGAACAGGGCGCCGGCGATCAGGGCTTGATGTTCGGCTATGCCTGTGACGAAACACTGGAACTGATGCCGTTGCCAATCAGTATGGCCAACAAATTGACGATGCGCCTGGCGGAAGTTCGCAAAAAAGGCATTCTCAACTGGGTCAGGCCGGATGGTAAATCACAGGTCACCGTTGAATATGAAGACGATCAACCCAAATCGATCTCGCACGTCGTTGTGGCAGTCCATCACAATCCGGAAATTCCCCATGAAAAGATCGTTGCGGATATTAAGAACCATGTGATTTTACCGGTTTGTGAGGAGTATTTAACTCCTGAGACCAAGTTTTTCATCAATGCCACCGGTATATTTACGGTCGGCGGTCCGGAAGCCGACTCCGGCGTCACCGGTCGTAAGATCATTTGTGATACTTATGGCGGAATGGGGCGGCACGGCGGCGGAGCCTTTTCAGGCAAAGATCCATCCAAAGTTGACCGTTCGGCTTCCTATATGGCGCGTTATATCGCCAAGAATATCGTCGCGGCCAAACTTGCCCGGCGCTGTGAAGTGCAGTTAGCCTACTCAATTGGCGTTGCCGATCCGATCTCGGTTTATATTAACACCTTTAATACCGGAAGTCAGCCGGAAGAAAAACTCGCTGAAGCCGTGCGAGTTATCTTTCCACTCAAACCAGCCGCTATTATCAAGCATCTCCGCCTGAAACGCCCCATCTATCTCAAGACCGCCGCCTATGGTCACTTCGGTCGGGAAGACGAGGAATTTTCCTGGGAGAAAACGGACAAAGTAGCCGAATTGGAAAAATATTTTGGAGTAAAATAATGGCTGGAAAAATTAAAGATATTAAGTTGGCTCCGACCGGGAAGTTGAAAATCGAATGGGCTGAAGCGCATATGCCGGTCATGATGGCACTCAGGGAAAAATACAGCTCGTCCAAACCTTTAAAAGGTATGCGCATCAGTGGTTGCCTGCATGTTACCAAGGAAACGGCTGTATTGATCCGGACCCTGGTAGCGGCCGGTGCCGAAGTTGCCTGGAGTGGGTGTAATCCGCTCAGCACTCAGGACGATGTCGCCGCCGCGCTTTACGAGGAAGGTATTCCAATCTGGGCCTGGCACGGTTTGACTACCGCCGAATTCTACTGGTGTATCGAACAAACCTTACTGCAAAAGCCTAATCTGACTCTCGATGACGGCGCGGACCTGGTTTTTACTATTCATAATCAACATCAGGAATTGGCCGCCGGAATTTTAGGAGGTTCGGAAGAAACCACCACCGGCGTGCACCGCCTGCGGGCAATGGCCGACGATGGAAAACTGCTTTACCCGATGGTGGCGGTCAATGACGCCGAGACCAAATGGGATTTCGATAACGTCTATGGAACCGGACAATCGTCGATTGATGGTATTTTACGGGCGACTTCGATCCTGTATGCCGGGAAAACTATGGTCGTTGCCGGTTACGGGCATTGTGGTAAGGGAGTAGCCAAACGGGCCAGCGGCATGGGCGCCAACGTGATCGTTACCGAGGTCAAACCAACTGCGGCGCTTAAAGCGATGCTGGATGGTTTCCGGGTCATGCCGATGGATCAGGCCGCCGGACTGGGTGATATTTTCATCACCGCAACCGGTATGAAAGACGTCATCGTTAGCCGTCATTTTGAAAAAATGAAAGACGGCGCCATCGTCTGTAACACCGGTCATTACGACTGCGAACTCAATTTAAAAGAACTGTCCGCCATGACCACAACGAAAAAAGAAATCCGCGCCAACTGCATGCAACATAAATTAAAGAATGGTCGGTCGGTTTTCGTGCTCGGTGAAGGTCGCCTGGTTAACCTGGTCGCGGCGGAAGGTCACCCTTCGGAAGTCATGGATATGTCATTTGCCAATCAGTTTATGGCAATGGTTTTCCTGACTCAGAACGGCTCAAAGTTGGAAAAGAAAGTCTATGATATCAGCGCCGAACAGGATCAGGAAATCGCCCGGTTGAAATTAAAGACAATGGGTGTCAGCATAGACACTCTGACTGAAGTGCAAATCCGGTATAAAACCGCATATAGTGAAGGAACCTAAATCACGGCTCGCCGGTCGCAATGGTTTTACCTTTTTCTGACCCTGCTGATCGGGCTGGGGGCCTGCGAATTTAAAATCCCGACCACTCCGAGTCTGCCGGCGAAATGGAATTCCAAACTCATTCTGCCGCTGATCGATAAATCTTATTCATTTGCCGATATGCTCAATACGGCTACTACCAATCCGATCTCTGCGGATACGACTGGCATATTGCAATACTCGCTTGGCGATTCCACCTCAGCACCCATTTTAGTCGATG
>JALOAB010000180.1 GCA_023229045.1 Fidelibacterota bacterium | reverse complement strand
CCTGATTAATATTTTTCACTAACCGCCATTTTACATCTTTTACAGTTAAAGGAATAACGACTGCTGTTTCATATTGATAATCGTCAATAAATACAAGTGCATCAGAGAGACTTTCTTGCCCATCAAGCATGAGTTCAATCTGAAGAATGTCACCTTTTAAAGGATTAAAATCTTTAAATGATTTGGTATCAATAATAAATCTTGCTACACGCCGTAGGTCATTGAATTCGGCATAAGGAACTCTAACAATTTCTTTATTAATCTGCAGATTACGTCTACGTCCACTTTCCCAACCTTCATTAGGAAGAATTACATGTCGTTTGGGAAGAATTTTAAACCTGTATTCAACCGCCCTATCAGCACTGTATTTGACCGGTACGGTCACAGAATAAATTTCATCATTATAATTACCCTTCATCGGAATACCCCTATCATCCCACTTAGTAAAATCTCCCGATACCACTATTATATCGCCCTCTTCAGGCTTAAAAAAACCAAGCACTTTCTGATTAGCCACTCCAACTGTAAAAGTAACCTCGGCTTCTTTACGATCGTCAAAGGTTTCATTAAATATAAGAACAGGTTTTTTATCATATATGTCATTCAGCAACATCACCCTCGAGGGAATCTTTTCTTCGCCACCATTCGGAATATAGCGATGATCTCCTGTTTCTATAAAAAAAACGAATTTCAATGTATCCACCGGTTCATTGGATTGTTTAAAAATATCATTCAATAATACTTGATAAATCCAATCACCATCAGTGTCCTCGAGATTCAACACAGACTTTTCACCACTAGGGAAATCTATATTTAAAAATACTCTATCTCCTTTTTCAGGGAGAAATCTTCCGGTATCATGCTCTTTACTTAGATCAAGGCGAATGAAGTGTCGTTGACCACCCGTGTTATTACAGGACGAGACTGCGATCATGGCTAATAATAGAAAAATAAACAATAATATTTCTATAGGTAGTAATACTTTATGAATATCTTTCCTATTACGCTTTCTTACGCTAACCACTTTAATTCTTCTCCTCTAAACTATTCGATTCTCTTTAATAATTCCATATATTCCTTCAATGGATCACCTAAATATACTAAGTGAGTCGAATGAGGTTCTTCATTATATACTACTTCAAAACCAACTTTTTCGATAGACTTAATCCAACTACGGGTGACCGTTACCGGCGCTTCTTCATCTTCTTCACCTTGCCAGATATACCATTTCAGATCGGGATAATCTTTTTTTAACCATAATAATATTTGCTGAATTTCGGTATTATCAGTCGGTAATATTGGACTCCAAAATCCAAGACTATATACAGGAAGATGAATCAACTGTAATAAGCTCAAAGCCATCCTCGGGGCATTGCTATGGGCATAGATTGCGATTTTTGTTGTGTCTATATTCCAATATTGCTGGAGTTGTTTTAAAATGATTGGAATTTCTTCCAGTGCATCTCCCAGAAAATTTTGAATTCCCCGGCCATAAGGCATTACAATAATTGATTTATAACAAGTACTATAGCTTGTTCGGACTGCCATATGATAGTGCGATCTAATCTGGTAGATTTTCCAAAAATCTGTATCTTCATCCAGAGTTCCATGAATAATAAAAATGATGTTGTATGAGACCGTTGTAGCCGGATTTTCCGAAAGAGAGGCTGGAATTATCAAGCGATAAGGTTGGATTGTATTGTCAAGTGGCGATCGATAACCCCATACTCGTGGACCTGCCGAGAATTGAGGGTTAGTATCATTTAGATTCAATTCATAGCGATATAAATCCAACAATGCATGTGCCTTCATCCTGGTTGAATACTCTTTAGCATCCGGATCATTATTTAGATTGAACATTGTAACGACTGCATCTAACCGTGCAAGATAAACCGGATCTTCAGTATTTTTCGGATATTTAGTGAGTCTCCTTGCTAATCGATCAGCTTCTCTTGCATAAAATATTGGTATTTCTTCCCTGAATTCAATTTTACCTGACTTATTGAGCACTATAACCTCGAAAAGCGTCTTTCCGCTAAAATCATTGGGCAATGGCAGAATTTCCGGCAATTCGTATGCAAGATATGTATTCGTCTGAATACAGCGGTTTTTCAAGTTCATTTCCTTCCAGGAAATGTGTAAGATATGACTTGAATCCAGGCTACGACCATTTTCAGGATTTAATAGAATATACGTAGCGGTGTCTGGTAATATACAGCATTCCGGAATATCCCGATATAATTCGGAAATTTTAGATAGTAGAATGCTTTCCATTTTTTCCATTGAAATAAATTTCCGATATAAGGCCCAATCACCGGTACTTTGGTCTACTTTGAATAATAGAGTGTTCCTCCCCGCCCTTAGTCTGACAGGTATTAAATCGTCATGTGGCAACAATTGCCGACCTTTATGGATACTGGCAACCGAATCGCCATTCACCCAGAGAGTAAATCCATCATCAGAACCAACCGAAAGAAATCTTGTGTCGGCAAACTCAGACTCTATCAGTTCGGCAATATACGCAACACGGTTAGTATCATCATTAGTATTAAAGATATGCAGAAAGTTGATTACTGAATCATCGGATGAGATAACATTCCACCGTAAACCAGTTTTTTGCTCCAGCGATCCGAGTGAATCTATATTAAAAAATGAAGAATTCAATAATGATGGTGGAAAATGTTGAGTATAAAATCCGATGCAATCCTGGTCGTGTTTATCCTCATTATCATTTATGCGGTTTAAAAGTGGCTCAGAGACCAGTATAGTGTTTTTCTTTAATTGAGCATTCTTTTTGCTACAGGATGGTAGTAACAATACCGATAAAATAAAAAGAAAAATCTTAATGATAGTTTTTAAATATAATCGCAAAGAATGCTCCATTTAGAAATCCGCCGTACTAAATGACTTGTCTAAGGAAAATTAATTTGCATAAAACCGCTTCCATAAGTTCCTGGCATCTGTAGCAATTTGCAAAATATCATCGGATTGCACTGAAGTCTGGCGATTGATACATTTTTTTAATGATGCCTTAGAATCCTCGATCTTGCCCTGATAATAATAAATCTCACCTAATAACAGATGAGGCGCCAGATGATCCGGAAACATTGATAGAGCAATTCGAGTGTATTTTTCCGCATCAATATAATTTTTCAAATGAAGAAAACCATAACCCAATGAAAGATAAATGTTCTTATCATTGAAATTCTTCAGAGATTCTTTAAGAAAATAGACTCCTCTTGAATTGGAACCTGAAAGTACCATTGCAGAACCAAGGTGAAACTGGAGTTCACCTTCACCTCCCAATCGCTTTAATGCAGACTGATATTGTTCGATTGCCATCTCCCAATAATGATTACGGGCGTATTTAACTCCTTTATTCCAGTGATTATATCCGGGATATTGATAAATACTTTTACCAAGAATAAATATCAGAAATAAAAGTAAAACGATTGTTATCATGCACCGAGATAATCCGGAATGAACATTGATCTTTTTAACGATCGACTCTTTGGCCGGAATCAAACCTAACGCAATGTATGCGACAACTGAAATCGACAAAACATGCAAAGGAGTATCAACAAGGGCGTGAATGAGTATAGTCAATAAAATCATGGCAAGCCCGTAATACTGCCTGCGATGGTTTCTATTTTGATATAAATGATAGAAAAGATTCCATAAGGCAAATATCCAGATAGATAGAAATAGTAAACCGCCCAAAATCCCACTTTCACAAAACGCCTGTAAATATTCGTTATGTGCCTGCTTAACGTTAGCGGCTTTATATGCAAGACTATTATGAACAGGATTCTCAAAATATCGACTCTGGTAGTATAAATATTCAACTGCAAACCGTCCATGTCCAACACCCTTAATCGGATGATCTTTTATCATTGGAGTTGAGACTCGCCACTCCATAAAACGACCTATCGAAGATTCTGGATTTAATTTGTATAGAAACAGTATGCAAAATAAAAAACAGATAAATACAACTACAACTCCTCCAATTCGAGACAGACGCACTCGTCTGAATATACTAAGTGCATTTGTTTGAGTATACATCATGAATATGGATAAGATCAAAAACGAAGATATTAAACCCAAAATAGCGCCCCGACTTCGATTTAGGAGTAAAGCGATTATAATCAATGAAACACTCAAACAGGCTACCCATTTCCCGAACTTACTTCCTATATTTTTAATATCAGTTAATGCCGCAATTATGGATACCGCTAAAAATAAACCATAGCCATTGGCGGTACCGATTGTGCCAATCATTGCAGTTTTCATTAAATATGTCGGATAATCTTTATAATGAACAAACTGATAAAGTCCGATTACAGCTTGAATCAGACCAAAAATCCACAAAACACGCAATAAACAGGCAAGGATATTCGGATTTTTTCCAGAAATCTGGCGGGATAGTAGTGTTAATAATGTCAATGATAATAAAATCCAGAATCCCAGATTACTTGGATGATAAACCAGAGATGGATTGGTTATGACTACCCAGACCAGGCGGACCAATAGAATAATCTCAAGCCAGGTAACAATGATGGTTTTTTTTGATTTGAGCCAAAAAATGAAAAATCCGGCAGAAGTTAAAACTATCAGTATATAATTTTTAGGTGCATGATAAGAGAGATAGGCTGAAAAATCAAAAATAAAAACGGTCGTAAAAAGAATTACTACAATCAAACCAAAGACGAGCCGCGAAAGTTCTGTGGCAACAAGGTTATGATATATTTTTTCTTTTAAGTTCTTAATACTTTTAGTATTCATCGATATATAAAAATTACCAGCAAAACAAATCGGTTCGCAATCATATCCGGCTGGTATGATTAGTGCCAGCCGGATATTCAATATACACTTACTACGGAATTACTTCATCAACATCATTTTACCGGTAAAACGATGCATCTCTTTCATCGGATCTTCCGACAGCATCTGTGCCCGGATTATATAGATTCCGCTGGGTAAACCACTCCCATT
>JALOAB010000179.1 GCA_023229045.1 Fidelibacterota bacterium | reverse complement strand
GGCCGCCAGTCCTAGTTCCGCCAGCAAATTGATATAATTCTGGATATCGGTAAAGCGAACTTTGCCTATGTCGGTGATTTGTTGTTCTTCTAAAAATTGGCTGTATCGTTCCAGGTCACCGCTGTAGGCCTGAATCGTATTCGGGGCGAGATTACGTTCGACTCTGAGATAATTGATAAAATCTTTGATTTCGGCTTGCATTTAAAATCGGGGGGCTCATTTGGTTCCGAACAAGGCTGATTCGATTAAATCACACAGAATATGACCAACTGTGATATGACACTCTTGAATGCGCTGAACGTTGGCGGAAGGGATTTTAATCGCCAGATCGACTTTTTCCGCCAGGCGTCCACCTTTTGCGCCGGTCAGCGCTATGGACTTGATGCCTTCCATCCGGGCAAATTCGACCGCTTTGATCACATTTTCCGAACTACCGCTGGTACTTATGCCGATCAGTACGTCTCCCGCTCGTCCGAAAGCTTCGACCTGCCGCACGAAAACCAAGTCGAATTTATAATCATTCCCGATTGCAGTAAGCAGGGAAGTATTGGTGGTCAACGCCAGAGCCGCGATCGCTGGTCGTTCCAATTTAAGCCGCGAAACCAGTTCGGCCGCCAGATGCTGGGCGTCTGCGGCACTGCCGCCATTGCCGCAGAGCAAAACCTTGCCGCCAGCCTGATAACAATCGATTAACATCCGCGCGGCGGTTTCAATTGTATCAACCGCCGTTGCGATCGTCTGACGCTTTACTTCAGCGCTTTCTTCTAATTGAGCGATTATTTGTTGGCGCAATTTAGCTTCTGCTTAAAAATGCTCTTTGACATGCACCGCCCGTACGAATTCCTGAGCCAACTTGATGTTGGAGTCGTCATCGTAGACATTGCCGGTAACGATAAAAGTCGCGCCGGCTTCGACTTTGGCGCGGGCTTCCTGCGGTGAACGTATACCGCCTCCGACGATGACAGGGATATCGATGTAGCCACTGACGGCTTTGACGATTTGATCGGGAATTGAGCGTTCGGCGCCACTCCCGGCTTCCAGATAGACGGTACTCATTCCCATATACTGGGCGGCCAGGGCGTGCGCCATGGCAATTTCAGGTTTATTGATTGGCAATGGACGAGTATTACTCATGAATTCGGCGGTGGTAGTCCGACCGGATTCAAAAAGCATATATCCGGTCGAAATCGGTTCGATGCCTAATTTGCGGATCGCGGGTGCGGCGATGACATGTTCGCCGAAAAGAGCGTTTGGATTGCGTCCGCTGATTAGCGAAATATATAAAACCGCATCGGCGCGATGCGAAACCTGAGCAACCGAACCAGGGAAAATAATAACCGGAACGTTGCTTTCAGCCTTGACAATCTCCAGTGTCTCGTGAAAACCGGCTCCGATAATCAGACTCCCGCCTACCAAAATAGCATCGATGCCACAGCTACAGATCTCGCGTACAAACTTTTTTAATTCTACTGCCGAACGAGTATCCGGATCGATCAGTACAAGGTAACCGCCGCCTTTTAAGCGGGCTTTTTCCAGTAATTGGTTAAATACTCCCATTGCACCTAAAATTTAGCCAAAATTTTAAAAAAAGCATCTATTTCTTGCTGACTGCGTTTTTCTGTGACCGCGATCAACATAAGATTTTCCCATTCCGGGCGATAATGACCGAGATCAACGCCACTCAAAAAACCTTCTGTCAGCGTCGCCTGCGCGATTTCCCTAACCGGTCGCGGGGTCTTTATTACAAATTCTTTGAAAAACGGCTGTCCGGCAAATGGCAACGAATAACCGGGCAGACCGGCAATCTTCTGCGCCAGATAATGACTGTTATTCAGACACAGCTCGGCTACTTTCCGCAGACCGGTTTTACCCATTAATGCCAGATAAATCGTGGCGGCCAGCGCCATTAAACCCTCATTAGTACAAATATTCGAAGTGGCTTTCTCGCGGCGGATATGTTGCTCGCGGGTTTGTAAAACCAATACGTAGCCGCGCTTGCCATCGACGTCCACCGTCTGACCGACGATCCGCCCGGGAATATTACGAATAAATTGCCGGCGCGCGGTGAAAATGCCCAGGTATGGTCCGCCGAAAGTTTGGTGAATCCCGAGTGGCTGACCTTCAGCAACCGCAACATCAGCCCCCAGCTCGCCCGGTGTTTTCAGGATCGCCAGTGAGATCGGATCGACCGATATGGCTAACAGGGCATTTTTCGCATGAACGGTTTCAGCGATGCCATTCAAATCTTCAATGATTCCTAAAAAGTTGGGTGATTGAACCAGAACTGCCGCCGTTTGTTCATCGATTTTTTCAGACAGGTCGGCAAAATCAGTCCGACCATTTTTTTCAGGCAAATCCACCATTTCGAGATTACGGGCTTTCAGATAAGTGCCCAGCACCTGGCGCGCCAGCGGATTGATTAAGGGCGAAACCAGGAATTTATTGCGATTGGTGATAGCGTTCGCCATAATCGCCGCCTCCGCCAAGGCTGTCGCTCCGTCGTAGAGCGAGGCGTTGGCGACATCCAGATCCGTCAAATGGCAAATTTGCGATTGATATTCGTAAATCGCTTGAAGCGTGCCCTGGCTGACTTCCGGTTGGTAAGGAGTATAGGCGGTATAAAATTCCGAACGGGAAATCAAGAAATCGACTGCGGCTGGAATAAAATGGTCGTATGAACCGCCTCCCAGAAAGGATGCCTGGGTGTCGCTGTTGGCATTTTTAGCGGCCAGCGCGCCGGCTGCCCTGGCAATCTCGATTTCAGAGAGAACTGGCGGCAAATCGATACTGCATAACTTCCGATATCGTTCAGGAATATTTGCAATCAGATCATTGAAACTGTCGACGCCAAGCGTCGCCAGAATCTCGCGTTCCGTCTCGCTGGTATTGGGAATAAAATGCATAATCTAACTGATCAGTTTCTCGTAATCGGACGGTTCCAGCAGAGTGTTCAATTCAGCCGGGTCCGCCAGTTTAATATTAGTAATCCAACCTTCGCCGAAGGGGTCTTTATTGACCAACTCGGAGGCATCCTTGAGGGCGGCATTAACCGCCACGATTTCACCACTGAGAGGAGAGTAAATATCGGCAACGGTCTTGACCGCTTCGATAGTGCCGATCACATCGCCGCGCGAGATAACATCTCCAACCTTTGGCAATTCAATATAAACCACGTCGCCGAGCTGACTCTGGGCATATTCAGTGATTCCTACCACTGCCACAGCGCCTTCTACCCGCGCCCATTCGTGGTCTTTGGTATATTTTAAATCGGCAGGTACGTTCATAAGTCTACTCCTAATTTGTTAAAATTTAAAATTATTCAGAAAAGCGATATTAAAATCTCCCGTCCGAAAAGCTTCATTCTTCAGAATCGCCTTATGGAAGGGAATGGTGGTCGGCACGCCTTCCACGATTGTTTCATCCAGAGCGCGTTCCATTCTGATAATGGCTTCCATGCGGTCTTTTCCATGCGTGATTAATTTACCTAAAAGCGAGTCATAATGAGAAGGAATTTCGTATCCGGCATAAACATGGGTGTCCATGCGGGTGCCGGGACCGCCGGGCGCGTGAAAAACCTGGATTTTTCCCGGCGACGGCAGAAAATTCTTAGCCGGGTTTTCGGCATTGATGCGACACTCGATAGCGTGACCGCGCAGATTGAATTTCTTCATCCATTTGGGAATTTTCTCGCCGCGTGCCAGGCGAATTTGCTCTTTAACAAGATCGATGCCGGTTACCATTTCGGTTACCGGATGCTCGACCTGGATGCGGGTATTCATTTCCATGAAGTAAAAATTTCGTTTTTTATCCATCAGAAATTCAATTGTACCGGCACTGGTGTATTTAACGGCTTTCGCGGCGCGGATGGCGATCTTGCCCAGTTTCTCACGTAATTCCGCATCGACTACCGGCGAAGGTGATTCCTCGATTAGTTTCTGATGCCGACGCTGAATTGAACACTCCCTTTCACCCAGATGAATAATATTGCCATAGTTATCGCCGATAATCTGAACTTCAATATGCCGGGCATCTTCAATTAATTTTTCGACATATAGATCGGAGTTCCCGAAAGCTTTCTGAGCTTCTTCACGAGCGTTGCTATAAGCGTTTTCGAGTTCGGCAATCTGGCGCACGATGCGCATTCCGCGTCCACCGCCACCGGCGCTGGCTTTAAGAATAATCGGATAGCCGTGAATCTCGGCGAAGCGTTTAATCTCCTCGCTATTTTTTACAACCGTTTCACTGCCGGGGATGATCGGAACCCCAGCTTTCTTGACGGTTTCGCGCGCCTGAGCCTTGTCGCCCATGGTGCGGATCGCGATAGGTTTGGGTCCGACAAAGATTATTTCGTTATCTTCGCACATCTGCGCAAAGTCGGCGTTTTCTGCCAGAAAACCGTAACCGGGATGAATAGCGTCGGCGTTGGTGACTTCGGCCGCGCTGATGATTTGAGCCATTTTAAGGTAGCTGTTTTTACTGTCCGCCGGACCAATGCAGACCGCTTCATCGGCAAAGCGCACGTGCAGTGAAAGGGCATCCGCCACGGAATAAACCGCCACGGTAGGAATATTCAGCTCTTTACAAGCCCGAATTACTCTTAAGGCAATTTCGCCGCGGTTGGCAATCAGCAGTTTTTTAATCACTAAAAATCTACCGTAAAATTGGTTTTATTCTTTTTCGATAATAAAAAGGGTCTGGTTATATTCTACCGGTTGGGTGTTTTCGACTAAAATCTTGACGACCTTCCCCGGGATTTCGGCTTCAATGACATTCATGATCTTCATCGCCTCAATAATGCAAAGCGGCTGACCGACGGCTACGGAATCACCGATATTTACATACGGTTCGGCATCCGGAGCCGGCGCCCGGTAAAAAGTACCCACGATTGGTGATTTGACCTCGACTCCCTTATGATTGAATTCTTCGGTAACCGCAGGTTTGGATTCAAAAGTGACTGTTTCCGCCAGCTGTTGCTGAATTTTCTTGGCTTTAT
>JALOAB010000178.1 GCA_023229045.1 Fidelibacterota bacterium | reverse complement strand
GATCTGGTGCGGCACGATAACGGGCGCGGTAAAGCGGCTGAGGTTTTAATTGATACTGTGTTAGCGAGACAATCTGTAGTGGTTGATGCAATTTCCGGAGCAACCTCCAGCAGTATGGTCATTCTGGAGGCGATTGAATCGGCTCTTAAAAAAGGCATGGAATAATTTAATCCATAGTTTATTCCAGCGGGCGGGACACTTTGGTTAGAAAAACCAATTTTGGCATTCAACCAGGACAGCGTTTGAAACAAATCCGGCATTTCGTAATGGATCTGGACGGTACGGTTTACAATGGCCACACACTTTTTCCATTTATTAAGCAACTTCTCGGGGATCTGAAAAAAAAGCACATCGACTATACCTTTCTAACTAATAATTCTTCACAAAGCGCCGAAGCCTATGTGCGTAAATTGCGATCGATGGGCTTACCAGTGAAACGCTCACAGGTCTATACTTCAACCCAGGCCACGATTGATTTTTTACGTCGCCACCATCCGAAGCTCAAGCGACTTTATCTTATCGGGACAAATAGTCTGAAACGCGAATTTATACTGGGCGACTTTACGGTGGTGGACGATGATCGCTCTCTCGAACCGCAAGCGGTCATAGTCGGATTCGATACTACTTTGACCTATCGTAAACTATGCCGGGCAAGCTACTGGATCAAGGCTGGCAAACTTTTCATCGCCACTCATCCGGATTTGATCTGCCCGACCGATCAGGAAACGCTTCTGGTGGATTGCGGATCGCTCTGTGCCGCACTGGAGGCGGCTACCGGTCGTAAACCGGATGCCGTACCGGGCAAACCCAACCCGGCGATGATAAATAATATTATGCAACGTCACGGTTTAGAAAGATATGAAGTCGCCATGGTCGGCGACCGGCTCTATACCGATATGGAAATGGCTCGACAGGTCGGTATCATGAGTATTCTGGTATTGTCAGGAGAAACAACCCCGTCTGATTTAAAAAGAAGCACCTTTTTACCCGATCTCGTTCTGGAAAATGTCGGCGAACTTTCTAAAATGTTAATCCAAAACCGGCAATAAATCAGATTCAGAGCACATTTTGAATTCCTTTGATAATAACTCCCAAAACCGCATCCCTGAAGCGGTCTAAGGCGACTTTCGCCAGACCAGCCTGTTTCAAAGCACGCATCTTAGCCAGGTCGCTTTTAGCCTTGACCAGAAATTCGAGATCGTCAGTCGTTATTTTTCCCTGAGCAAAGGATTCCGTCCAGAATTCAAGATCGGCTTGCAGAGATTTGATAAAACTCTGTACGTCTTTGGACGCCTGTTTGGTATAACCACCCAGAATGTTTTGGGCTAAGTTGGGAATCTCCTGAGAGATATAAGAAATGAGTTGATCTAAATCGGCCATCATGCACCTCTACTTTCCGGGTTTGATTTTACCGCCCTCGAGACCAATTATCTGATCGAAGGCATCGGCGATCAGTTTGCTGGATTCCGCCACCATGACCGGGCTCAAGGCGCCCTTTTCCTGCCAGTGCCTGAAGAAACCGCCCACCAGATTACCTCGCGGATTCTTGATGATTTGCCACTGAAGGGTGGTATAGTCGTTGCGGGGACGACCTTTGGCGGCTTCGTAGGCTTTCTCCAATTCTTTTTGCAATGCGGCTACAGCTTCAGCGTGTTGATCGAACGGTTCATCAGCTTTTGCTATCAAGGTCAGCGTTTCAACTTTCAAACTGATAGTGCGTTCATAAGCCATCGGGTCGAAGCGGGCGGTCATCGGTGCGCAAGCCCACCAAAACTGAGCTATCGGGAGCAGAAGCATTCCTGTTCTAAGGTACTTTTTTCTCATAAAAACTTCCTCCGTTTTACTTAACATTCCAAATATTGTAGCTGGAATGGCACATTGTCAAGCTGGTTGTAGTCTTTTTATTGAAATGGTTTTTTTAAAAATGACTTGACATTTAAAAAAAAGATATGCAATTTTACTTAACCGGTAAAGTTATCGGTTAAGTAAATAGGATAAAGTGGGCGCGACTAAAAATAAAAACATTACTCTGGATGATATTGCGCGGCGGCTTAAAGTCTCCAAAGTCACCGTTTCCAAAGCTTTACGCGATCATCCGGACATCAGTTCCACCACCAAACGGGAGGTGCAATCCATCGCCGCCAAGTTGGGTTATGTGCCGAATTTAATTGCCCGCAATCTGTCAGCCAAAAGTTCACGTACGATTGGATTGGTCGTGCCGAAACTGGCGCATCATTTTTTTGCAACTTGTATTGAATCAATCTGTAGCGCCGCCAACGCCAGCCAGTACGATATCGTCATGACAGTTTCTCAGGAAAATCCTGAAAATGAGATCAAACATATTCAGACTCTCCTGGCAATGCGCGTCGAAGGTTTACTGATTTCGATCACTGGAAACACGACCGATTATAGTGTCTTTAAGGATATCAAAAAACGGGGTGTGCCGGTCGTGTTTTTCGACCGGATTCCGGTTGGTATCGAGACTAACCACGTTATCACAGATGACCGGGCGGCCGCCGTACGCCTTATTGAATTTGTGATTCAGGCTGGTTACCGTAAAATCGCCCATTTTGCAGGTTATAGTCACACTAATATCGGCTACGAGCGCCAGGCGGGTTTCCGGCAGGCATTGACCGCCGGCAATCTGCCGATTCGCGCAGAATGGATTATCGAGGGCGGATTTGGCGAACAAGCCGGGTATGATGCTTTTAAAAAATTGGCCGTCAGGAAAGATTTGCCGGAAATGATATTTGCGGTGACTTTTCCGGTCGCGCTCGGAATTTTTGAAGCCGCGCGGGAGTTAGGTTTGAAAATTCCGGATGATGTCGACGTAGTCTGCTTTGGCGGCGGCCAGTTCCATCGTTACCTTTCGCCGGCCTTGACTTTCATGAATCAGCCGGCCAGTGACATAGGCGAGCAGGCTTTTAATCTGTTGCTGGAGGAACTGCGCGCGCCGGAAACATATGCCCAAAAGGGCATTGTCATTCCATCCCAATTAGTAATAGGAGAGACTTGTCGTAAGATAAAAGTATATAATAAAAAATGAGGAGCTATGCATCTAAATCCTGATCGCTTTTTTGATTCTGACCCGGAAATTCGTTCACTGGCACGCGAGCTTTACGGTAGTGTCAAAAACCTGCCAATTATTTCGCCGCATGGGCATGTCGAAGCCAAGATTCTGGCCGAGGATCTGCCCTTTCCCAATCCGACGGCGATGTTCATTCTGCCTGATCATTATATTTATCGTCTGCTTTATTCCCAGGGCATTGCGCTGGAATCGCTGGGAATTGCGACTTTTGACGGCACGCCGGTCGAAACCGATCATCGTAAAATCTGGCAAATTTTCGCAGATAATTACTATCTGTTTGCCGGAACGCCGACCAGCTTATGGTTGACTCACGAATTAATCGAGGTTTTTGGCGTGAACGAGAAACTTAATAGCAAAAATGCCATGGCAATTTATGATCATCTGCAAAATCAACTGCAGAAACCGGAATTCCGACCACGCGCATTATATGAGCGTTTTAACATTGAAGTGCTGACATCGACGGACGGCGCCGCTGACAGCCTCGAATATCATCGCCAGTTGCGGGAATCCGGCTGGAAAGGACGAGTCATTCCCTGCTTCCGACCGGATGCTTTGGTCAATATAACTGAATCAGGCTGGCGGCAGGAAATCGAAGCGCTGAGCAGGGCGGTCGGTTTTGAAGTCAATACCTATCAGAAATTCATCGAGGCGATCGAAAACCGTCGCGAATTTTTTAAAAGTATGGACGCCGTTTCAACGGATCAGGGAATCGAAAGCGCCTATGCTCACCGCTTGAGCCTCAAGGATGCTGAAGCAATCTTTCAACGCGCCCTGATCGGTCGGGCGGATGCGGAAGACAACCGCCAATTTACCGCCAATATGATTATGGAAATGGCGCGGATGAGTGTCGTCGATGGATTGGTCATGCAAATTCACATCGGCTCCAAACGCAATCACCACCAACGCAATTATCGCCGCTTCGGTCTCAATACCGGCGCCGATATTCCAATCACTTCGGAGTTTACAGTCAATCTGCAGGAACTGCTGAACGAATATGGTGATGATCCGCGCCTGACGCTGGTCGTTTTTACGCTGGATGAGACGACTTATGCACGCGAGCTGGCGCCGTTGGCTGGTTATTATCCGGCTATGAAACTGGGAGCGGCCTGGTGGTTTCATGACAGCATCCAGGGCATGATCCGTTTTCGCGAGATGGTCACCGAGACGGCTGGATTTTATAATACAGTTGGATTTACGGATGACACGCGTTCCTTCCCATCCATTCCGGCGCGGCACGATCTCTGTCGGCGGGTGGATGCCAATTTCCTGGCCGGACTGACCGTGCGCCATATTATCGAGCGGGATGAAGCGCAAGTTTTAATAAAGGCATTAGCCTATGATCTGGCAAAGAAAACCTATAAACTTTAAACAAAAACCGGGAACATTATGAGGCAAAAAATCCATTTTAGAATCCTACTTGGCATTGGATTACTAACAGCCATTCTTTTTATGACGGGTTGTCAAAAGGACACGCGGATTAAATCCATCAAACTAGCTCACGCCCTGGATTCTTCCCATCCGGTGCATAAAGCTCTGGTATTCATGAGTGAACGCTTTGAGGAAAAATCGGATGGAAAATATCGTATCGAAATTTATCATGGCGGGCAACTCGGTTCTGAGCGTGAGTATGTGGAACTGCTTCAGATCGGCAGTCTGGGAATGACCAAGGTTTCATGCAGTGTGGTGGAAGGATTTGTCAAGAAGTTCAACGTCTTCAGCTTGCCGTACATCTTTCGCGACGACGAGCATCGTTTTAAAGTATTGGAAGGTGAAATTGGCACTCAATTATTGCTGGAAGGTGAAAAATATTGGGTTAGAGGGCTTTGCTATCTGGACGCCGGCAGTCGCAGTTTTTACTCAACCAAAAAACCGATCAATTCGCCAACTGATTTGCAGGGACTGAAAGTACGCACTCAGGA
>JALOAB010000177.1 GCA_023229045.1 Fidelibacterota bacterium | reverse complement strand
ATTTGTACCAAAACCGATTCGGAAACACTGCCCATATCGGTCACAACCGCGATTTTATATTGATCGGCGGAAATCAGAATGCCGATTGGATCGGTCGCGTCATGGGGAATGTGAAAGGTTTTTACTTTTAAATCTTCAACTGCTAATTCGTCGCCGGCCTGAAAGGCGCACAACCTAACACGGCGTAATAGGTCCGGATTAATTGCGCTCAGGGTTTGCTCTGTCAGGTAAACCGGAACCGCAAAGCGGCGCGCGAATATCCCGACGCCCTTGAGGTGATCGGAATGTTCGTGAGTCAGGATAATGGCGCCGACCGAATCAGCGTTGAGAGCATTGACTTCCATGCGGGCGAGCAGGTTTTTCAGGCTGAAACCCTGATCAATAAGAAGCGCTTTTTGACGATTACGGATATAGGAACAATTGCCCTTACTGCCACTGCCCAGATTACAGAATATCATGCTTTGCCTGTGCGACCCCGGGCGGTTAAAGGAATATTAGCTTTACACTGCGGACATTCGGCAGGTTTGAAAGTCGGGATGTCCAGTGTGATGAGAGAATGGAACGGAAAACCGAAATCGATCTTGCCGCCACTGCGGTCGATTAAAACCCCGATTCCGAGAATATGACCGCCGTATTTCACGACCAAATCGATTAACTCCAGTAACGAGCCGCCGGTGGTAACGACATCATCGACGATTACAACCCGCTCGCCGGCAGAAATGCCAAAGCCGCGCCGCAGGACGAGTTCGTTATTTTCCCGTTCGGCAAAAATACTGCGGGCGCTGAGAGCCCGACCGACGCTGTGGCTGATAATAATGCCGCCGGTGGCGGCTCCCAGGACGACATTCGGACTCAGGGATGTGAAATTTTCGGCGATTCCCTTACAAAGTTTATCGCAGAGTAATGGAAATTGCAGGACTTTGAATTTCTCGACGTAGGTTGCGCTGTGCAAACCGGATGTCAGCAGGAAATGACCATCCAGAATGGCGCCACTCTCTTTGAGAATGTTGAGGTAATTTTCTTCTTTTGTCATGAAAGCCTTAGAATTTATCTTTAGGAGTCTATTCGAGAGAATTGTTTTTGATAATGGGCGGCCTGGCGGGCAATGTTTTCCGGGAATCTGCCCGACGCAGGGAAGAGGATCGCCCGTGACACATTGATCAGTCCGGTGCCGCATTGCCGGCAAACTTTGACGGCAGTTTCAATTTCGCCTCCCTGGGCTCCGACGCCCGGGATCAGGAAAGGCAATTCCGGATACATCTGTCGCACGTTCACAAGCTGTTCCGGTTTGGTGGCGCCTATCACCAGTCCGAGATTATTTAAGCGATTCATCTGCTGTACAATTTCGGCTACTTTCAGATAAAGCGGCGGATTGCCGCCAAAATCCTGGATTTCGCGACCAGAGGGATTGGAAGTCACGCACAGGACAAAGGCGCCGTGAGATTCGTCGTCGATAAAAGGCTGAATACTTTCCGAACCGAGATAGGGACTGATGGTAGCCGCGTCGAACGGTAAAGCTTCGAATAAGGCTTTGGCGTAAAAGCGGGCGCTGTTGCCAATGTCGCCCCGTTTGGCATCCCCGATCAACAGAATGTTGGGCGGGACTGCCGCGAGTAATCTTTCCAGGATTTGCCAGCCTTTTGAACCCCATTGTTCGAAAAATGCCAGGTTAAATTTATAAGCTGGGGTGTAAGCGCTGGTCGCGGCGATAACCTCCCTGACGAAGCCATAAACACCGTCGGAATCAGCCGTAAATCCGGCTGGTAATTTCAACGGATCGGGATCGATTCCGATGCATAAAAAAGTCTGTTTCTGTTGCAGGCACTGGTAGAATTTTGATTTGAATTGCATGGCGCGGAAAATTACGTTTTTTTTGGACATTAAACAATAAAAGCAACGTAGTTTCACACGCGCTTTACGGAATAGGTTTTTTGCCGCGGATGAACGTTCTCTATTTAACGCAAATTAAAATTTACAATCGCAGGTCAGTCGTCACTACCCAGCGTAAGGCGACCGCATTTTCTTTTCCAGACGGATGCGATACCCACAGCGGAAAGTGCATACCGACTTTGAGGATTTCCAGTATTTCCAGTTCGATGCCTAATCCGGCATCGAAGCGCGTCTGTTGCCAATCTATATCACGGAATGATTTTGGTAATATGCCGCTGTCAAGAAATAGCAGGAAGTCGAACATGACCGCGCCGACGCCAGCCAGATTGCGCCGCAGTTCGGTATTGCCGGTCAGGATTTTATAGCCTTTCAGAGATTGGTCACCATAACCGCGCATATCACCTTCACCCTGTGCCAATCGGTAAGCCTCGAAACTTTGGTTTTCGAGGACATTTTTACCGAAGAAATAAAAATATTCCTGTTTGGGTACATTGCCATGCGCATTACCGAAAAAGAGGCGTTGATAGAGCCAGATCCGCTGGCTCAGGCGCAGTTTGACATGCCCGTCGAGCGTCAATTTATCAAAGCTGAAGTGGTTTTTGTCAATCGGTAGTCCATAAACGAATTTGGCGTGGACGATATGGCGGATGTTGCCCCAGTTATGGAAATTGACATAATCCAGATAAGGTTTGAGACTCTCCCCGGTTTCCCATTTTTCGGTATTTAAGAATTGCAAGGAACGGACTTTCTGATAATCCAATCCGAAGTTTAACTTCTGATATCCCTGCACCCGGCTGAAGCCCCAATAAGTAATATCGCCCAGATAAACCTCAGAAGAGACTTGAGTTTCCATTAAATCGAAATAATCGCGCAGTCGCAGATAGATTCGCGGCTTGATTAAAAATGCCAGCAGGGAGGTGCTGTAACTCAGATCGTATCCCAAGGTCTTGCTTTTGTAGCCATAATTCAAACCGAATGACCATTCGTCCAGACTTTGAGCCGGGAATAGCGGTCGCATATTGATCCAGTAACGCCCACGCAGTTTTATCCCGACGCGGGTCAGATCGCGGGTGTTGAAATCAAAAGTCGGGTAATAGAAAATCTGATATGAATCGATGCTCGGCAAGGCGATCAGGAATTTGAAAACGACCGAACGCGGATACTGATTATTGAAGCGGTTGGAGTCCCAGATCTGGCGGTTGGGGTCGAGGCTGACCTTGCGGATTGGTCGGGCGGTTACGAAAGTCAGGGTATCGTATTTACCGGCGCCGGTCAGCTCTTTTTTTAAATGAACATTGCCGCTCAGATCGGTTGCGCTGATTTCCAGTGGAAGGTAAACCTGCGCGTTTTGTTGAATAATTACGTTTGTAATATGTTCAGAATTGGATGAGGGCGCCCGTTTGATTTTTTGAATTTTTATATCGGGCGGTTGTTCTGAGTGGAGATGATCATTATAGAAAGAAGCGAATTGATAACCGGATTCTTTTTCGGCAATTTTAAAAAATTCATACGGATCAATGTGATCAAACAGAATGAAGTTACGATACTGTTCCAGTACTTGACCGAACAGACTATCGCCGAGCGCATAATGGGTCATTTCGATCAGTTTCTGACTCTTCAGGAAGCGGGTTTGAGTACTAATGAAGGCGGTGTTGGCGCGGTCGTTGGAAACTCGCGCCGGTTGCAGAATGCTTTCTCTTTCCAGCGCCGCGGTGAAAATGTTCAGGAATTTATTGGTGAAAGTCATTAGGTGATTAGCCGCGATTTTGTGCTTTTGCTGGAGATGCTGGTAGTTGTTTTGCATATATTCGTTAGCCAGAAAACCGGCTAAACCATTGCTGATTGAGACTATGGTCGCATTCGATATTTCATAATCGAATCCGAGGTATTGCCGGGCGATTTCCCTGGCTAATATGTACAGACTAAGGTAATCGAGTTTGGTGACTTCGGCAAAAATTGCTCTATCAATCAGGATCAGGTTGGAGGTAGAAAATCCGCCTTTAACGGTAGTTGGCATGACGGTTAAATGCCGGTTTGGTCCGGGAAAATATTTGGAATAGTAGGTAACGATGTCACGGATTATTTCAGTGATAATTTTGTCCTTATTACGATCGCCCGCCGAAAAGCGGTTAATGAACGCAATCTCACTGCGTGTTCGTTGACGCACCGACAACACACGCAGTTTATCATTGATAATAAATCCGATATCCTGTAAATATTCGGGGTGGAAGATGAAGCAGGATTGATGATCACTAAGAACTGCAACCGAATCAATCTGTAGTGAACCGACCGGATGAAAATTCTGAGGCATAGTGAGGCGAAGTGAAAAATTAGCATACTCCAGCGGTAACTGTTCGAGATTGTTCAACTGGGTAATTTGCCAGCTACCCTGACGATTTTCGGCGATCCTCGGATAAAAATAGATCAGACGAAAGAGTTTATCCGAGCGGGTTGAACAGAGATAACTTTTACCGGACGGTATTTTGGTTGTAAACTGAATTGATAATTGAATGGAATCACCGGGGAGCAGTGATTCCGGTAAAAGAATTACCGGGTTGATCGTTTGCGGCTGGATTATCGTTGCGGATTGAGCATCAATTTTCACTGATTCGATATCGATCCAGGCGGGCGCCTCGAATTGGTTTTCATATCTTTGGAAACTGCGCAGGTCGCGACTGTGGAAGGCATTGGTCTGAACATACAGAAAAATTGTATCCAGGACGACTGTAGTATGATTGGTAAAGACGATTGTCTCGGTTCCCGACACCGTATTTTTCCTGGGATTGAATTCCAGATCGAACTCGTAGCTGATTCCATTTTGGCGCGCCGAAAGCATTTCCGCTAATGACAAAAACACCATCAAGCCCAGGAAGAGCCGGATATGTGTTCGGCAGTTGAGTGAGTTCTTAATTAGTCCGGCTGGTCTGATCACGAACGTAACTTAAAATCCGGTTTGAATACAATCAAGCTAATCGGGTTAAATAAAATCGCCGACTATGTTTGATTGTTCGATCGGAAAATCTTAAATTAACGCGCTTTTTTTCAGCCCCAATAGCTCAACTGGTAGAGCAGCGGACTCTTAATCCGTTGGTTTAAGGTTCAAATCCTTATTGGGGTACAAAAAT
>JALOAB010000259.1 GCA_023229045.1 Fidelibacterota bacterium | reverse complement strand
TATGCAGTACGGTTTATAGTGACGAAAGCTACATTCCGAAGACGGAAAAAGCTTTTCAAACCTACCGCTCCATGTCAGAATGGATAGCCCGCTTAGTGATCAGATGGGCATTTTATAACATACTAAAGACGGATATAAAACGGAGTGGAAGAAAGTACTGGAAGGCTTATCTTAATGAATTACTGGATTCCATCAGCGTGAAAAACATGATGTTGTCTCAATTACAAATCGGTAAGGATTTGATTCTCAAACATCCTTTGACTAAGGAGCTGATTGCCAGGTTTAATAATCGTGTTTTGATTATTTATGCAAAAAACGATAAAGTAATATCAGAAAAAGACCATTCCAGGTATGCAGAATATTTTCCTCAAGCCAAAATCAAGATTTTTAATAATGGCGGACATCTTCTATTTGAAACACGGGCGCAGGAATATTATGAAACAATTCGGGATTTTCTTTCTAAAGAATGATGAGATCGAAATTCACTTGCGAAATAGTTAGCAGATTATTCGAAAATATTGAAATGACTATGAAATTTATTTTAGTTCCCGATTTCAAAAATAAAACACTAAGTACGCTTAGCGAAAATATTTGCGTCTTGGCGATAAATAAAAGTTCTATGCGGATTTGGCGGTGATCTTCGCGTCTTGGCGGTAAAATTAGAAAGGACAGACTAATGAAAAATGGACAATTAATCACGATTCAAAATCTGGTCAAGGATTATCCGGTTGGGCGCGGTTATTTCCGGGCGCTGGAGGATATCAATCTGACCATCGGCGAGGGAGAGTTCACCGGGCTTGTGGGCCCCAGTGGTTCCGGGAAAACAACCCTGCTCAATATTGCTGGTTCCCTGGACGTTCCCACCAAAGGGGAAGCGCAGGTTCTGGGCCAGTCGATCGGGACTCTCAATGCCCGCCAGTCAGCAAAGCTACGCAATCATCATCTTGGATTCATTTTCCAGACCTACAATCTTTTGCCTGTTTACAACGTTTTTGAGAATGTCGAGTTACCGTTACTATTGTTAAAAATGGGAAAGGATGAACGGCGCAAACTGGTGGATCAGGCGTTGGAGTGGGTGGGTCTGCAGGACAAGCGCAAATCCCGTCCGGCGCAACTTTCCGGCGGTGAATGTCAGCGGGTCTCGATTGCCCGCGCCATGGTCAAATCACCCAAGATCGTGCTGGCGGACGAACCGACCGCGAACCTGGATGCCGAAAATTCACATAACATTCTGCAAACCATGGAAAAATTAAACAAGGATTTGAAAACGACTTTTATCTTTGCCACCCATGACGACAAAGTTATCCAGTACTTGCACCGCAAGATCACTCTGCTGGATGGCAAAGTAGCCAAAGACGAACAGATCGTCAAACAGTGATCGGGAGGATAATATGTTAGCACTAAAATTAGCTTTTCGAAATCTGATCGGCGCCCGGTTGCGAACCTGGCTGAATGTATTTGTTCTTTCGCTGGCATTTGTAGTGATCATCTGGTTCAAGGGCGTTTTAAACGGTTGGAACGAGCAAGCGCGGCGCGATACTATCGCCTGGCAAATCGGTGGTGGGCAGTACTGGCAGGAAAATTATGATCCTTATGATCCCTTTACTATTGACGACAGTCATGCGCCGCTGTCAGATCTGGCGCTGAAAGCAGTTGAGCAGGGCAAAATGACTCCTATGCTGATCAGCCAGGCCAATATGTATCCCCAGGGACGCATTCAGAGCATCTCGCTCCGAGGCGTCGATCCAAATCAAAATATCATCGAATTACCAGCAATTCATCTAAAAATTGACGACGGCGATATTCCGGCGATTATCGGGGAACGGACCGCCAAAAACAGTAAATTGTCGGTTGGCGATTATGTAACCGTACGCTGGCGGGATGTCAATGGCATCTTTGATGCCGATGAAGTTAAAATTGTACATGTTTTCAAAACTGATGTTCCGACTATGGACCTCGGGATTGTCTGGATTCCGCTGGAAAAACACCGTGAAATGGTCAACATGTCCAATGAGGCAACAATATTGACCACGTCACCAGAAACCGGCTTTATCGGCAAAATCCAGGGATGGGAATTTAAAGATCATTACTTCCTGTTGGAGGAAATCCGGGAAATGATCAAAACCAAGTCATTGGGTGGTTATTTTATGTTTATCATATTGATGTCACTGGCGATGCTGGCAATTTTCGATACCCAGGTGCTATCAATTTTCCGACGCCAAAAAGAGATCGGCACGCATATCGCCCTGGGGATGACTCAACGGCAAGTCGTCGCACTGTTTACAGTGGAAGGCGCCATGCATTCGATTCTGGCCGCCATTTTGGCGGCAATTTACGGCATCCCGCTTCTGGCTTACCAGGCTAAAATTGGTTGGGCGATGCCCGCCGGTACCGATGATTTCGGATTGACTATCGCCGAAAAGATTTATCCAAAATATTCATTAGGTTTGGTACTCGGCACCACCCTACTCGTCTTAATCACAACTACAATCGTTAGTTATCTGCCGGCGCGCCGCATCGCCAAAATGGAGCCTACCGATGCAATCAGGGGGAAAATACAATGATCAAATTCATTATAAAAGGATTACTGCGCGATCATCATCGCAGTCTGTTTCCAGTCATTATGGTAACAATCGGCGTGTTTATTACGGTATTCTATCATGCCTTCATGAGTGGCATTCTGACCGATATGGTGGATTCCACCGCCCGGTTTTCATCCGGTCACGTGAAAATCATGAGCCGGGCTTATGCTGAAAATGAAGACCAGGTGCCCAACGATATGGCGCTTACCGGGGTGGATGAAATTGTTGCAAACTTAAAAACCGAATATCCGGACCTGACCTGGGTCAAACGGATCAAGTTTGGCGGTTTACTGGATATCCCGGATGAAAATGGCGAAACCCGCGCGCAGGGCACCGTCGCCGGTATGGGTGTGGATTTGCTGAGCCCCGGCAGTACGGAGATCAGCACGCTGAATATTGCCAAAGCCGTCGTCTCCGGCAGAATGCCTGAGGAACCGGGCGAAATCCTGATCAGTGTAGAATTGGCGAAGAGATTGGAAATAGCGCTGGGTGATTATGCAACATTGCTGAGTTCCGGAATGTTCGGCAGTATGGCAATTTATAATTTCAGGGTCGTAGGCACGCTTAAGTTTGGCATTCCCATGATGGACCGCGGCGCCATGATTGCCGATATTCGGGATATTCAGCAAGCCCTGAATATGGAGGATGCCGCCGGTGAGATTCTGGGCTATTTGCCAAATTGGGTCTATGATGATGAGGTTTGTGCCGAGATCGTGAATCAATTCAACGCCCGCTACGCCGATGATACAAGCGAATTTTCTCCCTTAATGGGCAAACTCAAAGAGACCAGCGGTCTCACCGATTATTTGACGATGGCTAACAATATGGCTAGCACAATTGCTTTCATATTTGTAATTGTCATGTCAGTTGTATTATGGAACAGCGGTCTGCTGGGCGGTTTGCGACGCTATGGCGAGGTAGGTG
>JALOAB010000007.1 GCA_023229045.1 Fidelibacterota bacterium | reverse complement strand
ATAATAAAACCGGTTAGAACGCCGAGAAATCCGACGCTCATCCAAAAAGGATTACTCTTCGATAATTGCTTAAAACTCCCAACCGGATCTTTCTGGGCGTTCCGCCCTATTATTACCTCAGCCACGACGACCGGCAATCCGATTATCAAGACACAAATCAAATATAGGAAAATAAAGACCGCCCCTCCATTTTCACCGACCAGATAAGGAAATTTCCAAATATTCCCCAATCCAACAGCCGAGCCGGCCGCGGCTAATATGAAGCCCAATTTCGAAGTCCATTGCTCGCGTGATTGGATCATTCTACAAGCCTATGTTTATTGTTAACTTAAGCATAGTAGGTTCTGCGCTCAATTCGACGGCATCCGGTGGAAAATTGATCAGGTGAGCATCGACAATGGCATCCATCAGGCAGAATATATACGTTCCGACGCACCACCAGCCGTATTTATTGCGTTTTTCCCGCGGGCGCCAGGAATTCAAACTGAGTTCATGGTCGGTAATGGCCAGAATCTGGGCTTTTTTCTGTTCTTCGGTCAGACTTATCCAGGCATCGATGCCAAGCGTTTCTTTCGTGGTCTTGACATATCCGTATATTCGATTATAGTGAATAAAATTATATATGAAGTAACTCTCCGCACCAAAGAGTAGAATCCCTTTTAGCGGTTTGCGATTGTAGAGCTGTCCCCAACCCGGAATGAAGATCGAACGCCACATGGCTCCTTTCGGATTGATTTTGAGAAGCGTGTCCGGGCGACCTGCGCCCTGAACGCCGTTGATCATGGCTAATATCAATATAGTTAAAAACACTACGCGCTTCAGAGTAATCTCTCCATTCTTTACCAAACTCCGATTACAACTGCCGACTGCGGTACGATTCCAATATTTATATCATTAGTGTTACTGTTATAAATTTCTCCGTCGAAATGCACCGGCAAAGGTTTTTCGCTGATGATTCGGATATTTTGACAGCGCATTGTCAGAACTTCGGGTACTTCCGCGATGGTACCGTCTTTTAATCTACCGAGATTCATGAATAATTTCCAGACCGGCATCTCCGGTATCAGGCAAATATCAAACAGCGAATCATGAATATTAGCCAGCGGATTTAATTTCAGACCGCCACCGCATGCCCAACCATTGCCGATTGCCACCAAAAAGGAGCGGTCGCTACTGATCGGACAGCCATCAATTTCAATATCCATGGGTAACGATTTCCAGAAAGCCAGACTCGACAATACCGAATACAGGTAAGCCAGACTCCCTTTTAAAATTTTAAGACTCTTGGTCTTTAAATTGACATAAGCATCGAAACCTACCCCCACCCCGTTCATGAAAATCCGATTGCCGATCGTGCCCAGGTCCATTAATCTGGTTTTATAATCGGTAATAACCTGGACTGCCTTTTCGATCGCATGCGGGACGTTGATGCACCGCGCAAAATCATTGCCCGTGCCATCCGGGATTACTCCGAAAGGGGTTGTGGTACCAGCCAGTCCATTCATGACCTCATTAGCCGTACCATCGCCGCCATACGCCACTACCGCGTCATATTCTTTGTGAATTTTATCGGCAATTCTGGTGGCATGCAGGGGCGCCTCGGTAATGTAATAATCAAAATGCGCTTTGGTTTTTGAGGCTAATTCCTTGAGCCGTGGCAAGTGACGTAATGTTCGCCCTTTACCGGCAGTCGGATTGACAATCACAGCAAATTTAAGCGACAATTATTTACCCCCTACGGCAATAGCCTCAATCTCGATCAGAACATCCAGCGGTAAACGACTGGCCTGGAAAGCCGAGCGCGCCGGAGCGGATTCCGGGAAATATTCGCTGAATACTTTATTTAATATTGAAAAATTTGCCATATCCGATATAAATACTGTGAATTTCACGACGTTTTTCAGGTCAGTGCCAGCCGCCTGCAAAACAGCTTCGAGGTTACGCAGAACCTGCCGCAGTTGACCCTCGAAATCCTCAGCCGCCAGTCTCCCGGTACGCGGATCAATCGGCAATTGCCCGGCAGTGAAAACGAAATTGTTGGAGATTATCGCCTGACTATAAGGTCCACTGGCACGCGGTGCGCTTGGAGTATCGACGACTTTACGATTTACTTGCTCCAGCATACGTTTAATTCCTTATTGGCTTTTAGTTCATCTAATCGTCTGACAGGCGTCGTCGTCGGCGCTTGATGTAAAATGTCGGGATTTTCCTGACTTTCCTGATCGATTTTAAGTAAAACAGCGACAAAGCGGTCAATCGTTTCTTTGCTTTCGGTTTCGGTCGGTTCGATCATCAAGGCTTCCTTGACTATCAACGGAAAATAAACCGTCGGGGCATGAAAACCAAAATCCAACAGACGTTTGGCAATATCGAGAGTTTTTACTGCAGAGCGTTTAAATTGGCGTTCACCTGACGCGACGAATTCATGCATACAGACTCGGTTATAAGGTATATCGAATATCGGACTCAATTTATAGCGCAGATAGTTGGCATTCAGAATGGCATTACGCGACACGGCTTGCAGACCGTCAGTTCCCAGCATCCTGATATAGCAATAAGCTCTGACGATTACTCCAAAATTTCCGTAAAATCCGAGCACTCTGCCGATACTGTTTGGGCAATCACTTCTTAAATGATATCGCTCGCCGTTTTTCGCGACACGCGGCACCGGTAGAAAATCGGCCAGTTTAGCATTGACGGCAATTACGCCGCTTCCCGGACCACCGCCGCCATGCGGAGTTGAGAAGGTTTTATGCAAATTAATATGTGTAATATCAAATCCCATATCGCCGGGTCGAACGATTCCGAGTAAGGCATTAAGATTAGCGCCATCCATATAAACCAATCCGCCGCGGTCATGGACAATTTTTACAATTTCGCCGACTTCTTCCTCAAACAGTCCCAGCGTATTGGGATTGGTCAACATCAGACCAGCCACCGATTCATTCATTTTACTTCGTAAATCTTCCAGATCGATACAGCCGCGTGAATTGGATTTAAGAGAAATCGTCTGGTAATTTGCCGAAGCCGCACTGGACGGGTTGGTGCCGTGCGCCGAATCGGGAATCAGGATGAAGCGGCGCGTTTCGCCCTTCATTTCGAGATATTTCTTTATCAGGAGCACGCCGGTCAATTCGCCGTGCGAGCCGGCCGCCGGCTGAAGCGTCGCCGCCTGCATGCCGGTTATCGCGCATAAATAGCGTTCGACCTCGTAGAGAATCTCCAAAGCGCCCTGGACGGTATCCTCGTCCTGCAAGGGATGACAATTAGCCAATCCGGACAATGCGGCGCACCGTTCGTTGATTTTCGGATTGTATTTCATCGTACATGAACCCAGTGGATAAAAATCCTTGTCAACGTGATGATTCATAGACGATAAATTGGTAAAATGACGCACAACTTCAGGTTCGCTGACTTCCGGCAATTTCAATTCACTCCGGCGCATCAAATCAGAAGGTATCAATTCCTTTGGCGCAACCGTGGTCGCGACGCCGCCAGGCAGTGAAACGCCCATTTTACCAGTCTGTGTGTATTCGAAGATCAATTTTTCCATCATGAATTCTTTCTCGTTAATTTGGTTTTTAGTAATGGCACAACGGCTTGAAATGCGGTCGGAATTTTTTCCAGAAATCGTCCGCCGGCAGTTGCCATATGCGCCTGTCCGCCGCCGCCGCCACCCAAAATTTTTCCCAGTTCCCGCACAATCTCGCCGGCATTCAAGCTGGCTTCTTTGATAGCCCGATCGGATACCACCACGGCAATGTTAGGCTTGTCGTTGATAATTCCTGCGATCACACCTACACCGTATTTAATTTTATCCCGAACCAGATCGCCGACTTTCTTCAATTCATCGAGATCAGTGACCTCAGCCTGAAATGTAAAGACCTTTAAATTTTCGACAACTTCAGCCTTTTCCAATAAAGCATCGATTTCCTGTTCGATGTTAGACTTTTTATTACAGGCAAGTTGTTTCTCCAGGTTTTTATTATCAGATAGCAATTTTTCGATACGTGTTACCAACTGATCGCGATTAATACCCAGTAATGACGTGATTTTTTTCAGAATATCATCACTCTCGCGCACCAATTTTAATACCGCATCACCGCTGATAGCTTCAATCCGGCGCACCCCTGCGGCAACGCCCGATTCGCTTAAAATCTTAAAACAGCCAATATCGCCGGTACGCTGGACATGTTTTCCACCGCAAAATTCCTTCGAAAATTCACCAACATTTATCACGCGCACAATATCGCCGTATTTTTCACCGAAAAGCGCCATAGCGCCCGAGTTGCGGGCACTTTGGTAATCTTTTTGTTCGGCCATGACCGGCAAATTAGCCCGAATCTGAGCGTTGACCAGATCTTCGACCTGTTCAATCTCCTCCTGCGTAATCTTTTTAAAATGAGTAAAATCAAAACGCAGTCGCTCCGCCGTGACCAGTGAGCCGGATTGGTGAACATGTTCACCCAAAACCTTGCGCAGTGCCGCCTGGAGCAGATGAGTTGAAGTGTGATTAGCCCTGATTTTTAAATTTGCGGCGTCATCTACGCAGGCTTTGACGGCTGGGTCATTGATCGCGTTTCCCCTTTCAAATCGACCGGAGTGAACGATCGTCGAATTGATTCGGCGGGTATCGGCGATCCGAATGCAAAAATCACGACCGGTGATCCTGCCAACGTCGCCAACCTCTCCACCGGCTTCGGCATAAAAAGGTGTGCGGTCAAGGATTAAATGGACATTCTCACCGTTAATCAGATACTTGCGGATCTGCGATTGCGTCTGAAGTTGATCATAGCCGACAAATTCGGAATCGCTACCGTTTGTCAGATTAATCCAATTGCCCTCTTTAAGAAAATTATCCACTTGAAACGACACCGTCGCCCGGGCGCGCGCTCTCTGTCGAACCATTTCCGCATTAAACTTTTCTTCGTCAATACTTAAACCGGCTTCTTCTGCGAGTAACCGCGTCAGATCGACCGGAAAACCATAGGTATCGTAGAGTTTGAAGACTTCTTCGCCAGGGATAAATTTTATTTTATTATTCTGTAGATTGTTCCTGATTTTGGCGAAAACCTCAAGTCCCCGGTCGAGTGTCGCGCCGAACATTTTCTCTTCGGATTTTATGACCTCCTGGATATGACTGCGCCTTTCTTTGATTTCCGGATAGGTATCGCCGAGGATCTCGATCACACTTTCAACCAGTTGATAAATAAACGGTTGGCGCATTTCGAGCATCCGCCCGAAGCGGGCCGCCCGGCGTAAAATCCGTCGGATGACATAGCCGCGCCCTTCATTGGACGGCAAACCCCCATCGGCAATCGCAGAAGACAGCATGCGGATATGGTCGGCTATTACGCGATGCGGTGTGCCGCTTTCCTGACTGTAAGATTTGCCGGTCAATGTTACAATCTGTCCGATAATAGGTGTGAATAAATCGGTCTCATAATTGCTTAATTTGCCCTGGATAACGGCGGTGATTCTTTCCAAACCGGCGCCGGTATCGACGTGTTTGAGCGGCAAAGGATTCAGTTGCCCGCTTTTGTCACGATCGTATTGAATAAAAACCAAATTCCAGAGCTCGATATATTGCGGATCGCCGCTATTGATTTTAGCGGCAGTTTGTTGGTCAGGCTGGTTGCCAACATAGTAGTGAATCTCCGAACACGGACCGCACGGCCCGGTCTCGCCCATTTCCCAGAAATTGTACTTATCGCCAAATTTTAATATCCGAGCGCTATCGATATCGGTCATTTCACGCCAGGCTTGAAAAGCCTCGTCGTCGTCATTATAGACTGTACCCCAGAGCCTTTCGGGTGACAATTTCCAGACTTTTGTAAATAATTCCCAGGCCATCTGGATAGCCTCTCTTTTGTAATAATCCCCGAAAGACCAATTCCCCAGCATTTCGAAAAAAGTATGATGATAGGTATCTTTGCCGACCTCTTCGAGATCGTTGTGTTTGCCACTGACCCGGATACATTTTTGCGAGTTTACGACGCGTGGATGTTCAATTTTTTCCTGGCCAAGAAAGATGCCTTTAAACTGATTCATACCGGCATTGCTGAACAACAGAGTCGGATCATTTTGGGGAATGACCGGCGCACTGCGCACGATTTTATGACCCTTTGCGACAAAATAATCTAAAAACTCGCGCCGAATATCATTGGCAGTTTTCAATTATGCTCCCGGTGAACTTGAAAAAACGAAAATCAACTATCAAACATATTCTCCTTTATAAGCCTGAAAGTTATTCGGATTCGAGTTTATAATCAAGCAGATATTGGTCGTAGATTATTTCTTTCACGACTGATTCAAATAATTTTTTGGATAACCTGTCTAACCACACTGTGTTTGTAGCCTTTCTGGATCAGGAAACGATATAATTTAGCGCGCAGTTTTGGATCGTTTTTTAAAACCAACGCTTTCTTTTTGGCAATGTTCAGCGCCACTTTGAGTTGATCTTCATCCTTTACAAGACGACTGATTGAATCGTTTATTAAGACGGCTTCGATGCCTTTGACAATTAAAGCCCGGCGGATCTTTTGGACGCCGTTGCGACTGAGATTCAATTGGTCACGAATGAAAACCTCGCAGAATAATTGGTCATTCAGGTAATCTCTTTCGAGACAATATTGAATGACGTGGGCGCTGATCGCCGGCGGATACTTTTTCCGATGCAAAAGATATTGGCTGAGTTCTTTTTGACTGCGTATCCTGAGCGCCAGATATTTAACCGCTGATTCCTTAGCCTGTTCGAATAATTCATGTTGTTGAATTATCACGATCTGCTTATCGGTCAGTTCCTGGCCAAGGCTAAGACGGAAAAGATTAAAGGTTTCAATACTGACGCCAAAGGCAAATTCATTATCGAGAAAAATGCTTATTCGACCGGATTTCCTCTTTTGTGATTCGATTTTGGTGACGATCTTTAATGGATTGAGGCCGGACGATGAGTCGGGTTGCACACCTTTACCTTTGATTTAAAAGGAACTTATTCTTTAATAAGCCCTAGATGAGTTTTGACCTGTTTTTCCAGTTTTGCCAGCAATTCGCTATTCTCGCTGAGATAATTCTTAGCGCTTTCGCGTCCCTGACCGATTCTTTCCTCACCGTATGAATACCAGGCTCCGCTCTTCTGAACAAATCCGGCTTCCACCGCCGTATCGAGAATATCACCAACATACGAAATCCCCTGATCAAATGTCAGGTCAAATTCGGTCTCTTTAAACGGAGGCGCCATTTTATTTTTCACTACTCTGACCCGCGTTCGGCTACCGATGTTGGCATTGCCTTCTTTGATCGACGCAATCCGCCTGATATCGAGACGCAGAGATGTATAAAATTTCAAAGCCCTTCCGCCGGTGGTCGTTTCGGGATTGCCAAACATGACGCCAATTTTCTCCCTGATCTGGTTGATAAAAACGACGGCGGTATTCGACTTGCTGACGGAGCCGGTCAATTTTCGCAAAGCCTGCGACATTAACCGGGCTTGAAGACCGACATGCGAATCGCCCATTTCACCTTCCAGTTCGGCGCGCGGTACCAGTGCGGCAACCGAATCGATTACAATTACATCAATGGCATTACTGCGCACGAGGGTCTCGGTTATTTCCAGCGCCTGCTCGCCGTGATCCGGTTGCGAAACCAGTAAATCATGTGTATTGACGCCGAGTTTGGCGGCATATTGCGGATCCAGAGCATGTTCAGCATCGACGAAAGCGGCATAGCCTCCTGCCTTTTGAGCCTGAGCGATAGTATGCAAGGCTAAGGTGGTCTTCCCGGAGGATTCCGGTCCGAATATTTCGGTGATCCGGCCGCGCGGGATTCCTCCAACCCCGATACAGGCGTCCAGCGACAAGCAACCGGTTGGAATAACATCCACTGAAATCTTCATCGACTCGTCGCCAAGACGCATTATCGAACCCTTTCCGAATTGGCGGTCAATCTGGGTTATGGCTAAATCAAGAGCTTTCATTTTGTTATCGTTTTTTTCGGCCATTTTTCACTCCTCATTTTTTCAAATTAAACACGACCAAACGCGTGTAGATTGCTCCTCCTGATGTTAAATTACTCTCGTAAAATATAACATTTTCTACCGGATTAATGGTAGGATTAATTTTTAATTTTAGAAAACTTTCAATGCCCGCGATCTTTCGGCGCGGATCCTTGACCCGACCGATCGTCAAATGTGGCTGGAAGCCGCGTTTCTCCGGCGCATAACCAAATGTTTGCAGAATCGATCCAATGGCGTTAGCCAGCGACTGGATCTGATCTACTCCTTGCGAAATTCCGAGCCAGAGTACCCGCGGATGATGAGCATTCGGGAAACAGCCCGTACCTTCACATATATATTGGAATTTTTGAAAATCGGAAACGACCGATTCGACTGCCTGACTGATATCCGGGATAGCTTTCTCATCGGTATCGCCGAGAAATTTCAGAGTCAGATGCAAATTCTGAGACGATACCAGACGAACATTGCTATTCAATTCCGGCAACGTCTGTCTTATGGATTCAACTTGTCGACGGGTCTCCTGACTAACTGGAATCGCGATGAAAGTTCTTTTCATTTTGAGAAATCTTCTATTAATGCCAGGCGCAGATGATTTAGCGCCGCTTGTGAAAAGCGAAGTTTATTTGTTAAGCGATTTCCCGCAAAATTATGGCTAAAACTTCGGCTACCATTTTTATCCGAGATGCCGATCCAAACCAGACCGACCGGTTTTTCCTCACTACCGCCCGACGGACCGGCTATTCCGGTCGAACTCAAGCCAATATCACAACCTGAAATTGCGCGCACCTGTTCAGCCATTTGCCCGGCAACTTCCGAACTGACCGCGCCAAAATTAGCGATAATCTCGCGCTTCACGCCGAGTAATTTGATCTTGGTAGAGTTGCTATAGGCGATTATGCCACTCTTAAAATATGCGGAACTGCCCGGAATGTCCGTCAACCGGCTGGCAATCAATCCGCCCGTGCAGGATTCAGCGACCGCCAATGTCAGGTGCTTTTCAAACAACAGCCTGGCAATGACTGATTCCAGATTATCGTCATCATACCCGTAAATATTCCGCCCCAATATTGCTGTAATATGTTTAATGTAATCATCAAGCTGGGCGATTTCGTCATGGTCGCTTATTGTCAATGCGACATCGATATGCGTTGTTTGCGGTAAAAAAGCAACTTCGATACTGGGGTGTTGTTTGATCCAGTCTTTTAAAAGCGTATAAATCTGCGATTCCGGCAAACCGGTCACGTGAATGATTTTTTTCAAAATATTCTGCTTGCCAATTGAGTCGAACTCCGGCAGGATGACTTTTTCCATAATCGCCTGCATTTCAGCCGGAACGCCGGGCATCACGTAGTAAATCCGACCATCATGTTCGATTTTTAATCCAGGCGCCGAACCAACCGGATTATTCAAAATCTGCGCATTTTGCGGAATATAGGCTTGTTTAAGATTCACTTCCGGCATTTCCAAACCACGTAGCGTGAATCGGGTAGCGATATTGTCAGCTATTTCTTTTTTGAAAATCAATTTAGTTCTAAAAAACTCAGCCAGAGCCGGAACTGTGAGATCATCATGGGTCGGTCCCAATCCACCGGTAATTAACACTATTTTGATATGCTGATTTAGATTTTCAAGCACGTCAATTATCTGTTTGGAGTCATCTCCAACGGTTATAATCAGCCTGACCCGAATCCCGTATCTATTCAGTATATCAGCAATATATGATGAATTGGAATTAAGAACGTGACCGGATATTAACTCATTACCAATTGAGATGATTGCCGCATCGGTCACAGAATCAGCATCCCCAGATTAATAATAATCGCAGTGAAAATTCCCGCCAGAATATCGTCCGCCATGATTCCAAAACCACCGCCGATCATCTCCAATTTTCTCAACGGTTTAAATTTGGTTATATCAAAAAATCTAAATACCGCGAATGTTATAATAATCATTACCAGATCTTCGGGAAATTTTAAACGAGGAATGATCGTCATGGTTAACCAGATTCCTACCACCTCATCGATGACGATGTATGGCGGATCGATTTCGCCGATTCTCTTTTCGATATACTCGGATGCGAAAATACCGGTAAAAAAAGTGACTGCAACCAGAATTACATTAAACCAGAAAGAGTGCCAAGGTATCAGAAACCATACCAGCAAACCGGCCGCAGTTCCCCACGTTCCCGGCGCCAGCGGAAGGTAACCAACGAAACCAAAAGTCGCAATTACCCTGTATATCAGTCTCTTAGCATCCATCTTCTAATAGCTTGTCGGATGGAATTAAGATTTATTACAATATATTCTATGCCGGTCCAAACGGTAATAATCGTCGTAATCAGCATCAGACCGTAAATAATCTTGTAATCTTCCATTATTTTGAGATAGTCGGAAATTCCCAGAAATATTTTCCAGCGCTGGGTTATCAAATAGACCAGGATAAAACAAATCACTCCAACCTGAATTCCGGTTTTGACTTTGGCAGATTTGCGCGTCACCATCGTCTGGTTTTGGGAATTCATTAATATTCTAATGCCAGTGACGATGAAATCCCGTAAGATAACCAGAATCACCATCCAGAGCGGTATCAAATCCAAAACCACGAAGGATATAAATGCGGCTGACATCAGGATTTTATCGGCCAGCGGATCGAGGAATTTTCCCATTTTGGTAACCGATGAATATTTCCGGGCTATATAGCCGTCATAAACATCGGTAACCGACGCTACTACAAATATCAGTAATGCTAATATTTCAAAAAACCGGTAACGATTGAACAGGAAATAGAGAAATAAAGGCGTCAATAATATTCTGAACAGGGTCAGCAGGTTTGGATAATTAAATAATTTCTGCATATCAGAGATTGGTCCTACCTTCGAGCGCGTGGGTCAGGGTAATTTCATCAGCATACTCGAGATCGATTCCGGCTGGAAGTCCCTGGGCTATTCGTGACACTTTTACATTCTTGCTTTTCAGTAGTTTAGATAGATAGAGTGCGGTAGTTTCGCCGTCACGCGTCAGATTGATCGCCAGAATCACTTCACGAACATTGTCCAGTCGGTAAAGCAATCCCTGAATATTCAGTTCGTCCGGACCGATGCCATTCAACGGTGACAATACTCCGCCCAATACATGATACAAACCCCGATAGTAGCCGGTTTTTTCTATAGAAAGCACATCCATCGCTTCCTGTACAACGCAGATGATGGAATGATCACGTTTTTCGTCGGTACAAATTTTACAGGGATCGGTTTCTGATATGTTATAACAGCGCGAACATTTAAAGATTCGGTCTTTGACATCTATAATGGCTTTTGCCAGAGCTACAGCTTCCTCTCTGTCGGCTTTCAACAGGTAAAATGCCAGACGCTGGGCAGATTTGCGCCCTACGCCCGGAAACTTGGCAAAACGTTCAATCAGGTTTTGAAGGCTATCGGGAAGGGTGCTCATAGTCCGGGTATTTTTAATCCTCCCGGAAGATTGGATAGCATTCCACCGGTGAGACCGGCCATTTTTTCCTGCGATAATTCCTGGGAACGAGTTAAAGCCTGGTTGACAGCCGCGACGATCATGTCCTCGACCATTTCCACATCATCTTTTAAAATTTCAGGATCGATTTTGACAGATTGTATCTCCTGTTTACCATTGGCGATGACTTTCACCATTCCGCCGCCGGCGCTACCCTCTACGGTCAAACCGGCCAGTTCCTCCTGAACACGAGCCATCTGTTCCTGAACTTTATTGAACTGTTTCATCAGATTATTTATTCCGCCTTTTGGTATCAATTTATACTCCTTATGTAATTATTATTTCACCATCGAAAAGGTCAACAGCAGTGGCGGTCATTTCATCGATAGCCTTTTTCTCCGGTACAGTCGGCTGGTCTGGAAGTTCGAGGCGCACACAGCGGATCTTAATCGGTTTCCTGAAAAAATCCATTAATACTTTTTCGATTACATGAAAACGACTGGTGAAAAGTTTCCGGGAAGACTCTTGTTCTTCGGTTAAACCAATATCGAGGATATTGCCGTTCAATTTAACCGGTGAGGTAAATCGCAGAAAATTTCCCAGCGTCTGATTGTTTTCTTCTATTTTTAATACTATAGTTTCCCATTGCTCCCGAATTTTTTCCAACGAAAGCGGTTCGGTTGTCGTCTGTTCCGACGGAGTGGCTGGTTTATCAGGAGAAGTTGAATATTGCGGGCTGGCTTTTTCTTCAACCTTATATTTTAATAGTTTAGAATCAGGCGCCGACGCTACCGGCTTGGCAGAAAATAAATCAACCGGCTTGGTCGATTTTGGTGTAGAATAGCCCAAAGAAGGACGATTTTCCAAACTATGCAAAATATCCTGAATCGTGACTGTTTTTTCCATTGTTCCCAGACAAAGGAGCGTAAATTCGAGATGGGTGCGTTGATTTAAAGTCGTTTTGAGACCAATTTGAGCCTCGCCGACCAGTTTTATCAATCGCATCAGGTCATTGATTGACCACTTGGATGCCTCTTCCGTATAACGAGTTTTATGTGATTCCGGTAAATCCAGTTCGTCTGGTGTTTTAGCGATTGCCGTGATCAATAAATTCCGGAAATGTTCCGACAATCCTATCAGGAATTCACCGATATTGAGACCATTATTGAAAACTTCTTCCGCCGCTTTCATTAAAGAATTCAGGTCGTGATTAAAAACCAAATTGCCGATGTTGAAATAATATTCATAATCGGTCAATCCTAATAATCTTTGGATGACGCTCAACGTCACCGATCCGCTCGAGAATGAAATAACCTGTTCGAGCAGGCTTTCGGCATCGCGCAAGGCTCCGTCGGATTTCTTGGCGAGTAAGGCTAAAATATCATCAGAGATGGATATATTTTCGGAGATGACTATTTTTTTAAGCTGATTGACAATCTCCTTAATTTGAATTCGATGAAAATCATAGCGCTGACAGCGCGAAATTATCGTCGGCGGCACTTTCAGAGGTTCAGTAGTAGCAAAGATGAACACGACCTGCGGCGGCGGCTCCTCAAGGGTTTTCAAAAGAGCGTTGAATGCCTCGCGGGTGAGCATATGGACTTCATCAATGATGAAAATGCGGTATTTCGAATTTGAGGGTGGATATTTGACGTTTTCGCGTAATTCACGAACCTGATCGATGCCCCGGTTGGAGGCGCCGTCAATTTCGATAACGTCCATACTGCGACTGCTGGTAATTTCGACGCAATTCTGACAGACATTGCACGGATTGAGCTGTTGCGGATCAAGACAATTGAGGGTTTTGGCTAAAATCCGGGCAGTCGAAGTCTTTCCAATACCACGCGAACCGGTAAAGAGATAAGCATGCGCGATCCGCCCATTTTTCAGAGCATTTTGTAATGTTGTACAGATATGCTCCTGCCCGATGATTTCATCAAAATTTTGCGGGCGATATTTTCGAGAGATGACTTGATAATTCATAATTTAAATGGCTATGCACCAGGCATTGAATCCGTCTAAGGATATTTGGTTAAGATCATCGGCTAACTTTCAGCAATTCTGCGGCACATAGAAAGGTTTATCGACCGCTGCTTCTTTCCAGACCTGACGGGGTTTGATAATTTTCCATTGCGCAGAACAGAAAGCGTCAACGCTTTTGATAAAACCTCTTATCCCCGACCAAACCCTCTGCCTGGCATCCATCCTGCTGGAGCGGTTTGCAGGTTACAGGGCACCGCTAGCTCCCCATGTAGCATAGCCAATTGTTTCGTTTGAATCAAATAACAGTGGAGCTGATGGGGATCGAACCCACGGCCTCAGAGATGCGAACCCTGCGCTCTCCCAGCTGAGCTACAGCCCCGTGTTTATTCGGAATAATTTTCGTGACCTGGCGTCAATTACTGTCACGATAAATTTCATTTCCACTTTCAAAAATCAAGCGCTGGGAAATTACTAAAAACCAGCCAATCTTTCAAAAGATTATTATGCGGCTATTTTTTACGGTGGAAAAGCCCTTTTTTGCCTTCTTTTTTCTCTTCTTTAGGCGTATCAGGTTTTGATTCCGGCTTTTCTTGCCGATGTTCGCGCTCCTCCAACCGTTTTTCCCAATCACTAATTTCAGCTTCAACTGGTTCGGCTGTGATTTCCGGCTCTTCGGCAGGTTCAGGAGTTTTTGCTTTCTCTCGTTTTTCTTCCAGATTTTCCAGTTTTTCCAGAATCGAAATAACCTCAGTATGAAATTCCAGAATAGTCTTTTCCAGACGATGGATAAGTTCTTTAGTTAACCGATCACTATAGCTCTGACCGATTCCCTGCATAATGTCGTCCAATTTGCTCCGGATGTATCCGTAGCGCTCATCGCTTTCGCCGAAATTGACTTTGACTTCGACCGGCGGCGCGGGTTCGGGTTCAGGTTCCAGCTTCCCTCTGCGGGCTGATAAGTTTCTGTTTAAGGTACGATTGTATGCCATATTTTATCCTTCATTTTTCTGACATTATAACACGTTCTTTGGAAAGTGTCAAGTCTTTTTATCCGACTGGTGCGAAATTCTATCACATTAGCCGCCATTACCCGGTCATTCACGACCGGTGAAATATAGTATCCTATGATGCAACCGATAGATGCGGCTGAAAATTGAGCCCATATTTTATTCTGCGACGATAGATTGACATAATCGGCAGTCAGACCGGCTCCGTAATAAGAGGCTACGGCTACGGTTCCAATACAGAACCACTTTACCCAATTCTTCTGTTCGTACTTGTCCCAGTATTTTATTTTTAATAGATGATCTTTATTGATCGGAACTACCTGACGATTGATCCAAAATAGTACGCTATCCCCTTTCATACGATAGTAAACGGCATCCAGAGTTCGTTTATCCTTAAGTTTCAGGCGGCAGTACGCATTTTCAGGTATATCAGCCAGAAACATATCCGTGTACAAGGGCTGAAAGCGTTTATGAATCGATTCGCGTATCTTATCATCTAGCGCTTCGCGAATGGCAATCCCGGAGGCCAGAACGTACACCTGAAAGGGGGTATAATATTGTAATTTCTCAGAAGTTCCGCTGTTATTCCAGAGTCGGATTCTGGCAACAATGGAGTCCGGCGTAACCTGATAAAACTGCGCGTCGGAAAAGTTATAGAATTCCGGAAACAGCCCGTAATGAATCTTTTCGTCCAGATCGATTGTTGCGCCAACATTCGGATGAATGACGATCACTTCCTGGCAAATACTATCATTTAGATTGAAGATAAAGAATATTGTGCAGATAGCGATAATCCATCTAATCTTCCGAAGTGAAAGACCCCGCATCCTGCGGGGTCCTTCCAGCCTTGTCAATTCTCTTCTCACTTGCGATAAAAACTCAGAAACTGAATCCGGTTTCGATGGTCGTCAGACTGATGGCTTCCTTTTTCGGATCAATTGTGCCGTTGCCATCAAAATCACGATAGGTTCGCTGGAACTTATAATAAATGACCGCACCGCCACCCAGTTCAAAACCGATCTTATAGCCCAGGATCGTGTTCTCGGATGGTTTCTTAAACTCGAACGGATTCTCATCGTTGTTGCGCTGATAGAATGCTACGGCATCTGCCAATTTCGGAATTTTTCCCTTCGGCAGAGAAGCTGTCGCCATAAAGCTTCTGGTCTCACTGGTTTGCGCGAACATATGTTGGTAATAACTGCCAAGTATGATATAATTCAGGACATTCACATTAAAAGCGCCATACACGCCCTGCATCTGTTCTTGCATCAGCGCCATCTGTTGCTTGGTGTAGATCTCATTATCGCGGATCTGGACTCTCTCATAATCGTAGGCTTTATCAAAGTAATTAAACAAGAAATTCTTCCCGGCATAGCGGTATTCAACCGTCAGGTTGGCGATTTTAAATAGTCCGATTTTTACACCGGGAATCGCGAAACCGAATCCGGGTGTGAAGGCTTCGCGAGTGTAAGTGCCGTTACTAAAAACCAGAGCCGAATCTTCCACCGGAATAAAAGTCGCGGCTTGCCCATAAACCAGCAGGCTTAGGAATTTCTTATTTAAAATGGGTATTCCGGCATCGACCGAAATGGCGCCATGCAGAAGTCGGTCATAATCGGAGAGCCTGGTAATTCCGTTCTGAACGATCGTTTCGTTCGGGATATTGAATCCACTGTTCCTCAGGAAATCGCGTTGAGTCAGCGAGAAGTTCGTTTTCAAAGTGTCGAGAACTTTATTATCGTCGGCATCGGGATATAAATCCAGCGCGTCGGCGACATCATCTTCATCTGCATCCGGCAAGCCCTTGTAAGGATAAACATCAGCCACAACAGTCGTTCCTAATACAAGTGGTAAACTACTGATTGGTTTATAGGTGAATCTGCCAGCCATTAAGCCCGGTCCGGTAATTTCTTTAACGTTAGCCATGAAGGCTTCCCAACCCATTTTGTCGCCTTGCATGCCGGTATGAACACCGACTTTCCGCACCTGGGGATACTCGGTCGTATTGGAATAGCCGTTCAAAAGAATCCCGTACCCCATACTGACATCATCCAGCGCTCCGGCTTTGGCAAAGAACGGATCGCCCTGCTGACCCCAGCGCACATAGTAGATTTTGTCCAGATAATCGGAAAATTCGTCCCATTCATTTTCACGAATATTACCGTCTTCATCCATATAAAAGGCAATGTCGAGCCTGATGCCTAACTTGCCTAATCTGAATTCCGGACGCAGAGCGATCTGATTGTAAATTTTACCATCGATCGTGACCGAACCAAGACCTAATCCCATTCCAAAAGGACGGGCTTTTTTGGCACCTTCGCCTTTAGGCGCGCCTTCTTCTTCAAGCGGCTCTTCTGGTTCACCCATTTTACCGGTTGCTCCCACATCCGGCATTCCAAAATCTTCTTCCGTTTCCATATCGGAAGGTTCAGATGGCTCTTCTTTTTCCGGTTCAGGAGTTGGCTCTTCGGTATCGGGTGGAATTTCATCCGGATCAACTGGCATATTGAACAAATCGCCGTTGACGGTGGAAGCTACCATCTGCCCGGCTCCCAGGCTGACCTCGGTCCCGGTTATCAGATTCAGAATGCTGACCTGACCTTCGACACCGTAAAATTTATCACCAAAATCCGGAATGGTGATTATCCAGAATTTCGTGCCTTTGACGGACGCGACTGAAGTCGGAGTTTCAATCCGGTAAGAAGTCTTTACACCGGGTGTGATTTCAGCCAGAATTTTACCTTGTGAAATTTTCGCGGTGCGGAGGTTCTGTTCATCTCTAATTTCAATTTCGGAGTCTTTCCGAATTTTCAACTGCGTCTTGTCTGACATGAAAATTAAGGCTACGAAGCCATCGGCTCCGGTTTTAATGGCGTCACCGGTGTTGATTCCCATGCTGACTTCAATCGGATCTGTAAAATCGCTGGCACCTTGCGGGCGCAGACTGGCGTCGCCGCTCACTTTTAATACCGTTGCCGATTGATTTTGGGCTATAGCCAGATTACAACCCAACAACAACGTTAAGACAAAAATAATTTTCTTTTTCATCCTAATCCTCTTTTTAAATACCTTTCGTAATTTTTTTATTAATAATTCCAAGAATGATTTTAGAGTCCTGGAGCTCGATCATAGCGAAGTCAATTTTGGCTGGATTGCTCTCGCCCCCATCCTTCACGAGTCTAACTCCAAATGATTTTATCAATCCGTAGTCAACCTGCTGAATCAATTCGCGGAAAGATTTATTCATATTAGGGCTGATGAAATCCGCAATATTTTTCCCGATAATATCCTGTCGTGATTGGTGTACCCAATTTATAAATCCCCGGGATATTCCAATTATCGTGCCGTCTTTAAGGAATACGATCAAATTATCGGTGGCTGTATCGATCTCTTTATATAAACGGTCGCGACTGTCGCGGATTTCCTTATACATATTGATCAATTTTTCATTAAAGACCTGCAGACCGTTATATTTTTCACTAAGGGTTTTTATTTCTTCAATTTGAGTGTCAGTGATCGCTTTAATAATCTGACTGGAATACTGCTCGATAAAATTTTTAGTATTATAACCCAGTCCTTCAATGGCTTCAATCAATAATGTATTATCGGATTTCTCGATTGGAGCAAATATAAAACCACTAGCTAAATGGTCCTGATTCTGCTTTTTACACCAATTTTCAAGTTCATTGTGAACTTTACCAATATTGAAACCGGATGCGGCAATCGCAATAAATTCGGATTCAACAGGAAACTGACCGATGATTTTTAGCTTTTGCGATGAGTTTTCAGCCAACAAATGATAATTAAAAGTTTTGCTCAAAATGGCCGCAAAATCATTTTTCAATAATTGGTCAATTTGAAAATCAGAATCGGTATATGCCAAAAATGACTTAGGAGCGATAACTATCTCACAGTTTTTAACCAGATACGCTATCACCGGATTGATGCAAGTCAGATCCATCCCCTGATGTATAAGTATCTTTTTCCCGACAAGGTCACAGAGATGTTTGACATCCGATTCTTCCGGAATAGCTAATACCCCATTGTGAAGGGATGTTTTAATTTTAAAAAGCGGTATGAATTTATGAGATGTTTCCAGGTATATCGACTCATATAAAGTGACAAATGTGATCCCGTTTTTTACCCCAGACAACAGTTCCTGTACCGTTTGACCATCTTTGAAATGTTCAAATTCGATTTTCACGTTAAGAAGATCCTTGAACAGATCACGAATTCCGTCAAACAGAGTGGCGGTTCTGTCAGTAAATTTTTGGTCAGGTAAAAACCATTTTGCAGTTACCACCAGTCTATCCTTTATTTTCTTTGCAAGCTATTGGAGATACTCTTTTCAAGCACGTCTAAATCGATTGGTTTGCAGATATAATCGTCCGCTCCCAAATTTAAAGTGTCATCCACCATCCGTTTGTCTTTCACGCCAGTCAGGATAATTACCGGCAAATCCGGGTAAAGTTTACGAACGTTTTCGAGCACTTCGAGACCACTCATTCCCGGCATCAGAAGATCCAGCAAAATCAGATCGGTTCCCTTTTCTTTTATAGAATGTAGAGCTTCGTCTCCCGAACTGGCTTTAAGAGCCGAATAACCTTTGTATTTCAAAAACTCTTCCAGAAAATCGCATACGTTCTTTTCATCATCCACAATTAATATTCTGTATTTATTCATTTTTCACCTGTACAGTAATATTTAATTAAAAGTCGAACTTTATCTCCGCTTTTTCGAGATTCAGATTGTATCTTAATCATAACAACTTTCGTTTTAATTGAATTTAATATATTTAAGAAATACATGATTTTCAAATAAAACTTATTTTAGAGTTTTAAGATAGTCAAGGATTTCGGCTTCGGAAAGGAATAAAACATCGATACGGTCAATGCGCTTTAACTGTTCTATACTCATTTCCAGACTGTATTCGATTTCCGCTTCCGTGTTTTTTAAATTGATCTGGAGATCCAGAGTACTGGTGGTTAGGTTGATCAATGGTTGATATTTGGCGACGAATTCAACATTCGGAATGGTCGCGATATTCTTGCTAAAAGCCCTGGGAACGTCAATCAGCGTGCCGGCGATACTGCCGTTATCAGTGATAAAAGAAATTACCGGATTAAATCTCAATTCGCCTCGCGCAATCGCCTTCGATAAATCATCCTGAAATAAGAAACGTTCAGTGCTGTAAATATACTCGAGGCACCCTTCATTTTCATCCCGAAATTTGAAAGGAAAGGTTTCCAACATATCCCGCACCAATTCCCGGTTCGGCACAAAGCGAACAACAAAAGTGACCTTGATTTTTTCCTCATTCAACGCTTGACGATGGAAAAGCGGCTCACTGATCTCGAGTTTATAAGGATTGCGGGCGACTCGGTAAACAATATCCTGAAAGCTTTCACTCCGCCTGATCGATTCACCAAATCGGCGGTTAATATCATCAGCAGGCACACCTACAATCTGCGATGCCGGTTGTGACGCTTTTGCCTGACTGACTGGCGGCTGAAAAACATTCGACAGCCGGTCAATAGCATCGGCGATTTTTTTAGTGGCGGCGATCGTTTCCTGGAATGGCTTCAGTTCAGTTTCGGTCATAACAGTCCCGGATTGAGCACCCGACGTCTGCGGCGCTTGTAAGCCGACTAATTGGGCGGCACCGATTCTGACCGATTCAATCACCTCCGCCAGGTCGCTGGTTTTTTCGCTTATTTTTTTCTTTTCGATCGTTTCCCAGGTATTGACGTCGGTCAATTGCAGATTAATCTCGAATTGCCCTTCAACCCGCTGATAATTTCCGGTCAGCAGGTAATTTTTATTCTTCTTCATTTCTGGCTGAGATTTTATCTGTTCGGTAAGAGTATTCAATTCACTTGCGCGCCGCACCTTAATGCCAGGTTGATTTTGAAAATAATCCAGCAGATAATCAACAAAACTTCCTTTCAGCCAATCGATTTCCGGATCAGCCTTAAAATTATCAAAGGAAAGTATATAAAGATTGACGGTACTTTCAGGTGAAGTCTGGGCGCCAGTCAATCCGACGAGAAAAATCAGCATGAATATGATTGGAATGTTTTTCATTCTTATTCCCTCAGGTAGTAAAATGTTCAATAGCTTTTTGAATCCGGCGCAGTACGTTTTTCTTCCCTAAAATTTCCATCACCTGGAAAATCCCGGGACTTATTCCGAAACCGGTCAACGCCAGACGCAGAGGATGGATCAGTTCGGCGGCTTTCAGTCCGGTGCGTTCAGCATATTGCCGCAATCTCTCTTCGAGCACATTCGCCGTAAAATCGTTGATTGTCGCCAATTCCCGGCTGAATTCGGCTAAACGTTGCTCAGTCATCGGATTTTTCCAGTATTTAGCGACGGCTTTTTCATCGTAATTTTTCGGATCGCGGAAAAAATAACCGCCCCATTCAATAAATTGATTAAAGGTTCGGATACGGCCGCGTAAGATTTCGATTATAGCTTCAAGGTAGTCGGACTGCGAATCGATTTCATTTTCTGTAAGTAGCCGGCTGGCCACCAATTTCGGCACTAAAATCCGTTTGATTTTCTGAGCTGACATGCGGCTAAGGTGTTCTCCGCTGATCCATTCCAGTTTCTTGGTATCGAATACCGCCGCCTTGCGCGAAATCGCGGTCAAATTGAATTGCTCGATTATTTCACCGACTTCCAACACCTCCCGTTCGTCCTGTGGCGCCCAACCCAGTAGAGCAAGATAATTCAAGACCGCCTCAGCCGGATAACCCTGTTCGCGATATTCATCGACACCGGTTGCGCCGTGTCTTTTACTTAGTCGCTTGTTGTCGGTGCCAAGTAAAAGCGGCAGGTGCGCAAATTGCGGGATCGGTTGGTCAAAAGCCCTGAAAAGATTGATCTGTTTAGGAGTATTCGGGATATGATCTTCGCCGCGAATAATATGCGAAATTTTCATATCAATATCATCCACGACAACCGCCATCTGATACACCGGAATGCCATTCGAACGCTGAATGATAAAATCATCGAGTTCGTTATTATTGACGGCGATATGCCCGTAAACCAGATCATCCCATTCGATAACACCCGGCTCGAGTCTGATCCGCACGGTAAACGGATTACCCTGCGCCGCTAATTGTTCGGCTTGCTGGGATGACAGATTACGGCATTTACCGCTGTAGCGATAAGCTTTATTCTGTTTGATGGTGGCGTTTTTTTCGGCTTCCAGCTCCTGGCTGGTGCAGAAACAGCGATAGGCTTTGCCGGCATCGAGCAATTCGGCGACTCTTTCCCGATAAAGATTCATTCTTTGCGACTGGAACACCGGTTCTTCGTCCCAGTTCAAGCCCAGCCATAGCAATGAATCGCAAATCTGATCGACTAATTCGCGGCGTGAACGCTCAACATCGGTGTCCTCGATACGGAGTAGAAATTTACCACCGACCGAACGAGCGAATAGCCAATTGTAAATCGCGGTGCGCGCTCCGCCCAAATGCAATGAACCGGTCGGACTGGGCGCAAATCGAACGCGGATATTATCACTCATATTTCTTTTGATACCCGGAATATTCAGTCATACATCTCATAAATTCGACGTAAAGTTCACTAAAAAATTATATTTTATCAAGACTTTTGCTGATTATGGCGCTTTGAATGCATTTTAGCCTAATTTTAACGAAGTATAAAAATATTGATTTTCGACAATCGATTCAATAAACTAACCGCCAAGATGAACGTTAGTCTATCACACAAGAATCGCCTGAAAACGAAACTAACATTGATAATTATAATTTTGTCAACATATCTATCGGCATACGAATCATGGCTGTTAATCAATCCTGAGGCGCGCTATGCGGCGCTCGCCGGAGCGGCTACGGCTATCGTCAATGATGTTGCGGCGCTTTACTACAATCCAGCTGGCTTGGCTAATTGCAATGAACTTAGCGCCGTGGGCAACTACGGCACCTGGCTCGGTAATAGTGAAATCTACTATGCCGGCGCCGTCAGAAATCTCAAACAGCGCGGGAGCCTTGGCACCAGTCTATATTTGTACAATCTGGATGCAAGGCTGACCGGCGACGAATTTTCGCCGACTGATTTTTCATACAATTACATCTATGTTTGTGGCGGTTATGCCTATAACCTTACCGCCAGAATTGCGGTCGGCGTCTCGCTAAAAATCATTTATACCAATGCCCCAAATCCTTCAATTGAGGGCGCTCAATCGATCAATGGCAAAGGCTTTTCCAGCGATGTGGGCATCCAGATTAAAAACCTTCTGCCATTCCTCACAATTGGAAAAAATCACCAAAGCGGATTCTCCTTTGGCGCGGCGTTCTGTAATCTGGGACCCGCCATCAAATACCGCGATGATTTTTCCAGCTACAAATCCAAACTCGTCCGGCGATTACGTATCGGAAGCGCCTGGCATTTATTGGATTATGATTTTATAGGCGCTACAATCTCTTACGATTTTGTTAAGAATTATTACGAATCTGCGCTTGCAGATCAATCCGAAAGTAATTCGATAGGTTGTGCGATCAGACTCTTTAATCTCCTCTTCATTCACGGCGGTCAACATTATTCAGCCGATGAAGATTATCTGACCTGGGGTGTAGCATACGATTTAGATAAATTCCGCATCAGTTACTGTCGCTATCCAACGCAGAAAGGCAACTTCTTCGGCGTATCGTATGCATTTTAGTGCCAATTTGTAACTGACAGGAAAAGTTATTTTGCGGACTGCTTTTCCGGCAGATGGCGGAAAAAAATGAACAGACCGCCAGCCAGAATCAGGATATCTTCGATAACTCGCTTCCAGCTTACCAGCGAGCCGCTTTCAGATAACGTAAAACAACCGCATTCAATATTAAGTCCACGCGCTATCGCACTGATAATCAGCATGATAAAGCCGATACTTAAAACGCTCAGTAAAAATGCCGCCGTCTCCAACCAGATTCCCAGGATTAAGGTTATTCCGATCGCAACTTCCAGCCATGGCACAATAATCGCGACGATATTTACGAATTCGAACGGCAAAACACGATAGTTATAGATGACAACGGCAAATTTCTCCGGTTGAATAATCTTATCGATAGCGGCGTAAATGAACAAAAAACCGAGAGCCAGCCGTATGACAAATTCGATCCATTCCCAGAATTTAGAGTTCACGGTTTGCCTCCTTTCACAATCGGCAAGTCAGCCCTGACCCACTCTTTCCAGCCGCCGAAATAAAACCAGACTTCTTTGAAACCAATTTCACTTAAATGAACGGCCATATCGATACTCGTCTGACAATCGTCACCGTCACAATAGGTAATGATCCGGGCGTTGCGATCCAGGTCGCCGATCAGATCGGGATCATTTTGAAATTCTCCAAATGGAATCGATACCGCGCCGGCTATATGACCATCCAAATAGGCTTTATAATCGCGAGTATCGATGAAGACCGCGCCGCCTTCGGAAAAAAATCGTCGGGCTTTTTCAGTGTCAATTTCGGAGACCAATTGCACCTCGCGGTCAGTATCCTGACTCGTCGCAGTCCGCCGTTTCATAAAAAGCGGAATTTTCTGACTCTCGCCCTGCACTATTATAGTCTGGTATTTTGCCACCAGTGGAATGCCGCTCGGTGAAAGCCAGTTGAAAATCAAGCCCATCGCAAGTACTCCCAAACCAATCCAAAGACAGCGTAAAAGGATGATTTTAACAGTTTGTTTCATAGTAACATCTCATTTAATATTAATCAATTGTGTTAATTTCGGAGCAGTGATAAAACCGAGCCATATCGCTCCCGCGCTGTGGTTTATATCTGTTGCAACGAAGGAATATTGCGACAGATGCGCTAACTTTTTCCCGGATTTTCCCACCCGTTTTCTTCATATTATCGATTTTACATAACGGATTAATAATTATTATCCGAATATATTTGAATTTCAAAACAAAGAATATAAATTTTTACCAATAAAAACAACCTGAATTTTTATGCCTAAAAAAAATTCAATAGCAAATATCATCCGATTGGGTTCAATCTTATTTTTATGTCTATTGGGCGGAATGTCTTGCAGTCCGCGCCGTTTTTTGTTCAATAAAGTCTCCAACATTTTCGATAGCAGTATCGCAACTGTCTATCAGGAAGATGATCTGGAACTGGCCGAAAATTTTTTAGCCAGCAACCTGGAGACGATCGTAATTTTGGTTGCGCAGGATCCTGATAATTCACGATTAAACCTGATGGCGGCGCAGGCTTTCGGCGCCTACGCCATGGCTTTTGTCGAGGATAGTGATCCGCAACGCGCCGGTCAACTCTATCGGCGCGGTTTTATGTATGCTCTTAAGTCATTGAGGTCAGCAATAAGTTTTACGCCCAATATCAAGCCAGCTGAACTGGAGGCTCTCTTGCGCTCCGGTCAAAAGCGCGACGCGCCGGCACTTTTCTGGGTAGGTTACAACTGGGGAATGTACATTCTGCAAAACCTGGAACAGCCGCGCATCTTGGGCGATTTAGCCAAAGTTGAAGCTATTATGCGGCGAGTAGCTGAATTGGATGCCAGCTATAACTTCGGCGGCGTGGATTTGTTTTATGGCACTTTCTACTCCGCTCGCCCACCCTTGCTGGGCGGTAATCCGGAACTGGGACGAACCTACTTCCTTAAAAATATAGAACGCAATCCGGATTTCTTAATGACTAAATTGTACTACGCCCGTTATTACGCCGTGCAAATGCAGGATCGGGCATTGTTCGAAAGCCTGTTAACAGAAATCGAGACCTTCGACCTCGAGCGCGCACCTGAGATTCGATTTTTAAATGCGCTTGCCAAACAAAAAGCCGCTAACCTGCGTCAAAACCCTGAACTGTTTCTCGATCCTGATGAATCATCCGACATAATCGAAAGGTGAAATAATGCACTTAAATCATTTTAGTCGGTTTATAATTGTTTTATTGACTCTAGCGATAAACCTGTGGTCGCAAAAAATCCATACGATAAAAATCGCCACAGTCGCCCCGGACGGCTCAAGCTGGATTCGCCAATTCCGGCAATTCGAAAAGGAAATGAGCGAACTCACCAATGGTCAGATGAAATTCCGGATTTACGCCAGCGGCGTTCAGGGCGGCGAGAAAGACGTTCTGCGAAAAATGCAATTGGGACAACTTGACGTGGGTACTTTTACGGGTGTCGGTCTGGGCGAGATTGTACCCGAGGTCAGGATTTTCGACCTGCCGTTTTTGTTCCGCAACAGTGAAGAAGTCGATTATGTCGCTAACGCTCTTTTCGATGAATTTCAGGCTAAGTTTAACGCCAAGGGTTTTTTTCTTGCCGGCTGGGCTGAAGTCGGTTTCGTTTATCTCTTCACCAATTCACCGGTCACAAATTTATCCGATTTCAGAAATGTCAAGATGTGGCTCTGGAAAGGCGACCCGCTTGCCAAAGCAACCTTTGACGAAATGAAAATTTCGGCGATTCCGCTCGACATCACCGATGTGCATACTTCCCTGCAAACCGGTCTTATCGACGGAGTGTACATCTCACCTTACGCCGGTCTGGCTTTACAATGGCATACCAAAACCAAATACATGTTGAATTATCCTTTGACCAACTCTGTTGGGGCTATTCTGATTACCACTAAAAAATTGAACAGCATACCGGAAGATATGCAAAAAATATTTATCGAAAAGACCATGGAAAACACCCGTCAGATCGTGCTCGCCAGCCGTAAAGATAATATCGAATCAATTCAGGTCCTTCAGGATAACGGCGTGATCCTCACAAACTTAAAGAAAGATGCCGCGACTGATTTCATCAACGCCGGGATTCGCACCCGCGACCGATTAGCCGGCGACTTATATCCGCGTGAAATGCTTGACCGAGTCCTGACACTCCTGGATGAGTACCGTAGCAAGCATGCTGACTAAACTCCGTTTTATAATCGAAAAATGCGTTACGGCGCTGGCGGTCGTCTTAATGCTGTCGTTAGCTGTGATGGCTTTCGTTCAGGTTATACTCCGTAATTTTTTCGCGATCGGTGTGAATCTTATCGATGAACTGATGCGCAACGGCGTTCTCTGGATTGCGTTCATCGGTGCAATTCTGACAACCCTTCACACTAAACACATTGCGGTTGACATCCTGCCGCGCCTATTAAAAGGTCGGGCGCGCCGGATATTAAATTGGATTCTTAACGCAACCGCCGGGGTAATTTGCCTGACACTCAGCTGGTTCGCGATCCAATTCATCAGGTTGGAAATCAGTATGCAATCCGTAATCGGCGGAGTCGTTCCAGCCTGGATCGTCGAAATCATCCTGCCAGTCGGATTCTTTTTACTGGCTATGACATTTTTCCTGCGCTTACCTGAAAAACTGAAAACCAACGAAGAATAATGGGTTTACTGTTTTTAGCTCTGGTTGTAATTCTGATACTGTGCGGATTGCCATTGTTCGCGGCAATCGGAATAACCGGCATAATCCAGTTTGCACTTTCGGGAATTAATCCAACCGTTGTAATCGTTGAAATGTACCGGGTGGCTTCGGCGCCGACTCTGCTGGCAATTCCATTATTTACATTGGCAGGCTACGTTTTAGCCGAAAGCACTGCGCCGCGACGGCTCTTGAATTTGGCTGAGGCGTTGTTAGGCTGGATACCGGGAGGCGTCGCCATCGGAGCCTTGGCAACCTGTGCCCTGTTCACTTGCTTTACCGGTGCTTCGGGAATTACAATCGTCGCACTGGGCGGTCTGATCCTGCCGATTCTATTGAAAAACAATTATTCCGAAAAATTCGCAATGGGATTAATTACCAGTTCAGGTTCGTTGGGTTTGCTTTTTCCACCCAGTTTACCACTGATCCTTTACGGAGTTGTGGCTTCGGTTTCTATCGATCAATTGTTCAGAGCGGGACTAATCCCGGGAACGATATTGATACTTATTCTCTCCCTCTATGCTATTCGGAACGACGCTCTGAAAAAGGAAGAGCGCACTCGTTTTTCATGGATAAAATTAAAGCAGGCTTTGAAGGAAACGGTCTGGGAATTGCCAATCCCGATCGTTTTACTGGGTGGAATCTACGGCGGCATTATTACCGCAGTCGAGGCTTCTGCCGTAACCGCTTTTTATGTTCTAATAGCGGAATTCTTCCTTAATCGGGATTTGTCACTTAAACGAGACATGGTGCGCATCATGCGCGATAGCGTGCAGTTGGTGGGTGGTATTTTAATCATTCTAAGTTGTTCAATGGGAGCCACTGCCTATCTGATTGACGCCGAAATCCCTCAAAAAGCCTTACTGTGGACTCAGCAGATTTTTACGTCTAAAATCACTTTTTTATTAGTATTGAATATCTTCTTATTGATCACCGGTATGATGCTTGATATTTTTTCGGCAATCATTATCGTTGTACCGCTGATTACTCCGATTGCCGTCAGCTACGGGATCAATCCCGTCCATCTTGGGATTATCTTCCTTACCAATCTCGAAATCGGCTATCTCACGCCACCGATCGGGCTCAATCTTTTCATCGCCAGTTACCGTTTTAAAAAATCCATCACCGAGCTTTATCGGGTTTCTCTGCCGTTTCTATTTCTGATGCTGATCGCGTTGATACTGATTACTTACATTCCGGAATTGAGCTTATTCCTGGTCAATTTAATACATTAGAAGGAGCAATTGCATTGGCGTGGATCGCATACGTCGATATGCTAATACTTTGAATATCAATCAGATATAAAGTTCACTTTAATGAAATAAATCTCCGAGCGACTGGCTAGCCTTATAGGTGGTCCCCAGGTTCCAAATCCACTCGAAACTAAAAAATGAGTCTTCTCAATTAATTTATATCCGCGACTAATCTGAAATAATTTTGAAGTAATGTAATTTAAAGGCCATAATTGACCATGATGAGTGTGCCCCGATAATTGCAAATCGATCCCGTTCACTATGCTTTCTGACAGATTTACCGGTTGGTGATCCAGCAGAATCAGCGGTTGTTTTGAATTAACTTCGCTGATCAATTCATTCAGCGCTTGCCGGCTTTCACCGCCGCTAAAACGTTTGCCATCGCGATCATCACGCCCGAGAATCCAGATGCCATTTGACAATTGAATCGATGAATCTCGCAGGACTGTAATGCCGTGATTTTCAAGATATTGAACCGCATTATCTACACCACCGATAAATTCATGATTGCCGGTTACAGTGAACTTTCCCAGCGGCGCCCGGAGCTCTTCCAGACACTGACCGAGGTTACGCCTAATCACCGGCAATAAATCTTCATCCAACAGATCGCCTCCGAACAGGATCAGGTCAGGCTGTTTAACTTCGATTATTTCTACCAATTGCTTTAGTTGGCGTTGACCGACCAGCGAACCGAGATGGATGTCGCTCGCAAATGCGATCGTTATCGCTTTGGCATTTGCCTTTTTATGAATATCAATTTCTAAATTTTTAATCTGCGGGTGAGTCGCATTCCAGCGTCCGATTATCAGCACGATACTGACCACGATGATCGCCGCTATCCCCACTGCGATTTTTAATTGCTGAAGATTTTGGCGCAGACCAGCCGGAATCAACGGCACATAGTGATTTATCAAACGGAAAAGGTCTATCGCGATCACGATCAGCAGAAAATAAACCATCGCTCCCAACCAGTAGGCTCCCATCCATTCCAGAAAACGCACCATGATACCGTTGGAAAACCGTTCGACAATCCGCCCGAGGAAATATGCTGAAGCCAACCCAACGAAGATAATTGTGTATATCAGTCTGATAGTCGGATTCTGCCCGATGGCTTTAAGTCCATGCCAGTAGATGTAATAATTGATAAAAAAAAGGATTGTCAATACAATCGCAAAGAAAAT
>JALOAB010000176.1 GCA_023229045.1 Fidelibacterota bacterium | reverse complement strand
TTGTGAAATTTAACCCTTACGAGGTCAACCGTGGCGATTTAATGGTGCATATTAATTACGGGATAGGGCGGTTCTCCGGGCTGGATAAAATTTCGGCTTTTGGCTCAATCCGCGAATGTCTTTGTCTGGAATATCTCGGCGGAGATAAAGTATACGTCCCGCTCGAGAAATTAAACTACGTTCAAAAATACTTGGGCGACCCCAAAAACTCACCACAATTAAATAAACTTGGCACAGTCGATTGGGAGCGCACTAAACTAAAAACCCGGCGTGCTATCGACGAAATTTCAAATGAATTAGTCGAATTATATGCCAAAAGAATCTCCGCTACCGGTTTCAGCTACCCGCCGGATTCAGAACTACAAAATTTAATAGAATCTGAGTTTATTTATGAAGAGACGCCCGATCAAATCACCGCGATTCAGGCTGTTAAAGAAGATATGGAAGCCGCTCGCCCTATGGATCGTCTGTTGTGTGGAGATGTCGGTTTTGGCAAAACCGAGGTTGCCATTCGAGCCTCTTTCAAAGCCGTCTCGGGCTCTAAGCAGGTGGCCCTACTGGTACCCACCACGATTCTGGCTGATCAGCATTATGCAGTTTTCAAGCGAAGATTTGAGAAATATCCGGTGAACATCGCTTTCCTTTCTCGCTTCGTTTCGCGTAAAACACAAGCCCAGATCATCCATGATTTAGCCGAAGGTAAGATCGACATTGTAATCGGCACTCATCGTCTATTGTCAAAAGATATTGTTTTTAATGATCTTGGCTTGCTTATTATAGATGAAGAGCATCGCTTTGGCGTTAAAGATAAGGAGCGCATAAAATTTTTGCGCGAGTCCATTGATGTGTTAGCTCTCTCTGCAACCCCCATACCGCGTTCTTTACACTTTTCACTCATCGGGGCGCGTGACTTTTCAGTTATCAACACCCCCCCCTTATCACGCTTGCCGGTCGTTACCGAGGTCATTCTCTTTGACCCAAATGTCGTCAAGAACGCCATTTTGCGCGAGATAAATCGTGGCGGGCAGGTTTTCTTCGTTCATAACGATATAAAATCGATTGTTTCAATTTGTCATAAACTTTCTTTGATCGTGCCACAAGCCACTATCGGCTATGTTCATGGACAGATGAATGAACGGGACCTGGAAAAAACGATGGAGGCGTTTATCAACAACAATATTAACATTCTTGTTACCACTACCATTATCGAATCTGGCATTGATATTCCAAACGCCAATACCATATTCATCAACCACGCCCATCATTACGGTCTGGCTCAGCTGTACCAATTACGCGGACGGGTGGGGCGTAGCAGTCGGCGGGCTTATGCTTACCTGATCGTTCCCGAGCCGTCTCGTATCAAACCCGATTCATTGAAGAAGCTTCAGGCCATTAAAAAATATACCGCTCTCGGCTCGGGCTACAGTTTGGCGCTACAGGATCTTGAAATACGAGGTGCGGGTAATCTTTTCGGCACTTCGCAAAGCGGCAATATCGGTGCGATTGGGTATGAGCTATATATGAAATTTATGCGCGAGTCCATCGAACAGCTTAAAAATGAATCAACTTCATTCCGCCAAAAAATACAAACAGATACTGAGGTTAATTGCCCGCTTCCCGCCTTTTTTCCGGATGATTTTATCGCCGACCCGTCAGTAAGGCTTGAGTATTACCGTCAATTGTCAATCGCCGAGTCGCTGGCTGATGTGGACACCATCTCAAATAACATTTGTGATATTTTTGGAAAATTGCCACCTGAGGCGATTACCATTTTTGATGTCAGCAAGGTTCGCCTGTTAGCATCATCGCTCGGGATTAAAAAAGTTAATATCACTGAAAACAAGATTAATTTTGTTTGGGATGAATCATATGTTCCAGCCTCCGGAGAATTATTATTACATGCCTTGCAAAATTCGGCAAGCACAATGGGTGTTTCATATAAACTCAACCCACACAACGCTTTAAACCTTATAATATACCTGAACATCAGCAACGCATTCGATAAAATTATTTGCTTCTTGAATCTGCTTGGCAACACTCTTAACTTATAGCGATTTTAAATGGTTTTGATAGATATTAGAATAAAAAGCAATTTCTCATGACCCAAGAACTAAAATGTTCAACTAACGTTAAATCTGTCGTTGCTTAAGCTGTAATATATAAATGCATTTAATGAATCCGATGGTGAAAGAAAAATTAAACTAATATTTTTAAAGTGAGGGCCCGATTGCATAGGTTAAAATTTTTATTGTTGTTAATGTTAATAGTCGCTTCGTGTTCTAAGAAAAAGGACGATTACATTGCCCGGGTGGGCAACGTCTATCTGACCAAGGACGTTTTGATTCGCATGCTCCCGGATGGCGGCCTGGCAAAAAACATTGATAAAAACTACGTTAACTCGCTGGTCTCTACCTGGGTCAATAAGGAGATTTTGTACCAGAAGGCGCGGCAATATCATTTTGATCGCGAAGAGAGTGTACGCGCCAAAGTTGCTGATTTTTATCGGGATTTAACCATCGATTCGTACACCCGCTATTATTTACACACTAATGTAACAATTGATGAAAATGAAATCCGAGATTATTATCTTAAAAATAAAAATAGCTTCGTTCGCGACCGGGACGAGGCTAAAATAGTTCATGTCTTGGTACAGGATTTCAATGATGCTATGGCGATCAAATCGGCTTTAACCACGCGCAATAAAACCGCCCTTGATTCCTTTTACCGCAAATATAAATTCGAAACCGCGGTGGTGCGGCGCGGCGAATCTCTGGGAGAGATAGATCGGAATATTTTTGAAACTTTACCACGTTCTATTATTGGTCCGATAGCATCGCCCTATGGTTTCCACCTGGTCGAGGTTCTGGCCCGCTATTCTTCTGGTTCAAAGCGAACTATTGATGAGGTACGGGATGAAATCAGTCAGCTGTTGACCAGTAAAAAAATCCAGAATCAATACGATAGCTTGGTTGACAGCCTGCTCCGCAATGCAAATTATGAAATCAAAGATGAAAACATTTCGACATTTTTGGGTTCCAGATGAAAAACAAAATCTCTTTATTGATACTCTTTCTTTTCAGTCTACTGTTTTCACAGTCGGTTTTTGATGGAATCGCCGCAATTGTTGGTAACAATATCATTCTCATGAGTGAGGTCGAGCAGGTGGCGCGCATTTCAGCTTCTCAGATGAACATTAATCCTAGTCGTGATTTACAGACTTTCAATCTAATTAAGAGCAATGTGTTGAACTCTCTCATAGACGAAAACGTTCTGCTTGAACAGGCAAGAATTGAAACCGTCGAGGTTAAAGACCGTGATGTGGAAAATGCGCTCAATCAACGTATTGATATGCTGATAGAACAAGCCGGCTCGTTAGAAAACGCTGAAATGCTGATGGGTGCGCCTATCAGTAAAATTAAAAAGGATTATCGTCCAATATTTAAAGACCAGCTCGTCGTAGAAAAACTGCGTTCCGAAAAATTCAGCAAGGTCACCGTTTCGCGACCCGAGATAGAAGCGTTCTATCAAACCTACAAAGATAGCCTTCCGCCAATTCCACCTTCTCTTGATTTTAGCGGGATATTGTTTAAAGTTAATCCGGGCCCAAAAGAAGATCTTGCGGCTAGAAAGCTAATCGATTCGCTATATACATTAATCATTAACGGTTACGATTTCGAAGATTTGGCCAAAAAATATTCCAATGACGATGCCAGCGCTCAGTATGGTGGTGATCTTGGTTACATTAAGCGCGGCGCCTTTATTAAAAGTTTCGAAGAGGTTGCGTTTTCGCTTGCTTCCGGAGAGATGAGTCCGGTCATCAAGACCGATTTTGGATATCATATTATTCAGATGGTTGACAGAAAAGGTGAAAATATCAATGTTCGCCACATTCTTATAAAAATAAATTTATCTGACCAAAATTTTACCGATTGCTACAATTTTGCCGATAGCATCCGAAATAAAATTATTAACAACGAACTTTCCTTCGATTCGGCGGTTGTGTTGTACAGTGACGAGCCAAACGCCAGGGCAACTCTCGGTCGTATTAAACGTATTCCTCAAAATCAGATTGAAAATAGCGATTTTGTGAATGTTTTAAGTAATTTAAAGGTTGGAGAAGTAAGTCCGGTCTTTGAGACTTTGGCTGGTTATTACATTTTAAAACTAAATAATGTTTATGACGATACCTGGTTAACCATCGAAAGATTTGCCCTTGAATACAAAAAAAACCAACTATATATTGATTGGCTCAATAAGTTAAAGAAAGATATATATATTGATGTAAGGGTATCTTTTTAATCTGTTGGTATCTTTTTACTTTTTTGTTTGTAATTACCCATTATTTTCAAAATACACTAAAAAAGGCAGATTTTGATTTTTTTATATTTTTGTAAACAAAATATCAACATATTTTTATCAATCATAATACTCCAATTTTATGTTATAATGGACTTACTTATTAACAAATGAACTTTGTTATTCTAATAAAAAATTTATTTCTAATTAAATATAGTTTTCTAATAAAAATTCTTATTTTTATGTTTACTTTAAATTACTTGTAAAAAAGAGTAATTTTTGATAAAATCGTTTCATGAAAATATTCAAAGTAAGGAGATAAATTATGCAGTTTTCTGTCAGTAAAAATTTGCTTCTTTCTCATCTTCATAAAGTATCTAAAGTAGCTCCAATAAGATCCACGATGCCGATATTAAACAGTGTATTGTTTAGCCTCAAGGAAAGTATACTTACTCTAAGAGCATCGGATATTGAAATTACATTAAGTACCTCATTTCAGGTAAATGGCATTGAAGATGGTAATGTTGCGGTTCCATCGAGAGTCATTTATGAAATAGTAAATGAGGTTGAGGAAGGTGATTTAAATATTACAGCATCAGAAGATGGAGCGATTGTAATTACGGCGGGAAAAGGTAAATATGAAATAATGGGTCGGCCGGGAGAAGAATTTCCGGACATACCAAGTATCACTTCGAAAAATAATATTGAAATAGAAAGTAAAGTTCTCTCAAGAATGATTCAAAAAACGGTTATCGCCGTCAGCAGGGATGAACTAAAACCGTC
>JALOAB010000175.1 GCA_023229045.1 Fidelibacterota bacterium | reverse complement strand
CATAGAAGCGATCGTCCATGGCATAGCCCAGCCGCATCATGGTTGTCGGAGCGTAATGCAGAATATATTTTTGTAGGAAATTGCGGGTCAGTTCGAACTGCGCTTTTGTCAGGCCGTTTTCGACGAGGTTGGTCAGTTCGCGCAGGGTCGCTCGCAGGACGAAATGGCGGGTTTCGTTCGGTACCGGGCGGATCCAGATTTCGAAGATTTGTTGATGGCGGGCGACATTGACTGGCGGAAACTGGCGGCGACCGCCGTTTGGAAAATGTTCGATATAACTATAATCGCCGTAGTTAAGGCCACGGGCTTCGCGAATGACCTGATAGAGATGACTGCTGGAGTTGCGGTGTTCGCCGAACCAGGAGTTGGCGACCGCCAGCGCATACCATTCCGGATTGTCGCGGGTGATATTGATCGGGAAACCGAGGCTGATTGCGGTAGCGTTAGCTTCTTTCTCGACGATTGTGACCTTTAAGCCTTCTATGTCGTAAGGAACATTTTTGGTCGCGATGTTTTCAGTTCCTGACGGCAGTTTAGCCAGGTCTTTTTTCAATTTTTCCAGCGTAAAATTATCATACCCGCCGCCTAATCCGATGACTACGTTCTGGCGATTATACATTTTTCGGTAAAAATCACGAATGTCATCAAGTGAAATATTCTGGAGACTGTTAATCAATCCTTCAGGCAGGTGACCATAAGCGGTACCCTCGAAGATTGTTTGGTATAAAACGGCTTTTCCAAGTTCTTCGTCGTTGGCATATTTCAGAACATTTTCGAGATAATTCAGGATATTACTTTTCAGGCGATTAAAATCGTCTTCATTGAAAGCCGGCTTGAGAATCGCGTCGGTTAGAAGCGGATAGTAGGCAGTGAGATTGTCTTTATGAACACGCCCGGAGATTACGGTCATTTCGACTGAAACCGAGGAGTTATACGAAGCCGCAAGTGGAAAGAGTTTGGCAATAATTTCGTCGTAGGAATTATTTTGGGTAGCCGCATCTGTCAACATTTGAGAGGTTAGATAGGCTAATCCTTCCTTACCAATTGGGTCGTCATGGGAACCGACCTTGAAGTAAATCCGGAAGCAGATGGTCGGGTCTTCCGCAACCGGTAAGAGCACACATTGCGAGTCGTCAATTTTTGCGCAACTTGATATTAAAAGGCTAGTCATAAATCCCCAGAGATATATTAAAACGGTTTTGGTTTTCATGACTCGACTCCTTTGAGGATAATAACGGTTCTTTTCGCGGGCATACCGTAATATTGGGCGGCTTCCTGGATGTCAACCGCTGTGACAGTCATAATATTAGCAAAAAGCTGGTTAACTGTTTCGATACCGCCGGTGATAGCGATATAATTAGCCAGATTACCGGCAACATTATCCGGAGTATCCAAATACATCAGGAAGCTATACCTGAGGTGCATCTTCAGCTCTTCCAGTCGGGTATCATCAACCACTTCGGTTTTGAACTGCTCCATAGTCATATAAATCTGTTCGCGGACGTAATCCAGATCGTCTTCAGATTTGACCATGGTATAAATCTCGTTTAGTTTAGCGTCACGGTTTACTGAAAAATTAGCCGTGATGAACTCAACCTTTTGTTCTTTCAATACTAAACGCTTGTAGAGGTCACTATTCTCACCAAAAGCTAATTGTTCAAGCAGAAGACCTGCGATGTACAGGCGATTGTCCGGGTCATAGGCGTCGCTTTTATAGGCTACCATAAGGATCGGCAGAGTCTTCCCGGGATAGCTGACTTCGGCGATGCGTTCGGCGGTCTGGGGCGGTTCGGATGCGATTTGCGGAGCGACGTAGCCCGACTGCCATTTGCCGTAATATTTGTGGATGAGTTCGAGAGTGCGGGCAGTTTCGATTTGACCGACGATCAGCAGGACGACGTTTTCCGGCCGGTAATAGCGCTTAAAAAACGATTTACTATATTTATACATGCCCGGCATGGCTTTTACATCGGCTTCAAATCCGATTGTGGTGTGTTTATAGGTGTGTTTATCGAAGGCGGTATCATAGAGTTTTTCGTACAGGACAAACCACGGGCTGATCTTACCTTTCAGGTATTCACCGTAAACCGCGCCGGTTTCGGTCTTGAAATCCTGCTCGTTATATTTCAAGTCAATAAAGCGATCGCTTTCCATTTCGATAATCTTCTCCAAATCGGTGGCGGCGAAATTGAGATGATAGCAGGTGTAATCATCAGTCGTGTAGGCATTGGCGTCGGCGCCCAACTCGGTCATGATTTTGTCATAAAGCGGACCGGGATACTTTTCGGTACCGCGGAACATCATGTGTTCGAATAAATGGGCAAAGCCGCTGTGAGCGGGTTCCCATTCATCGCGGCTACCGGTGCGGGTTATCGAATAATACGCTACAATCCCGTTGCTTTCCATCGGAATCGTAATGACCTTCAAACCATTTGGCAGAACTTCAATATTGTATTTGTAGGGAAATATTGGCTCAGTCGCCTGACAAACTAAACAGATACTGAGAATGAGACTTAATCCGATTCCAAACTCTTTCAGCATAATTACTCCAAAGTAAAACCCGCTTAATTTAAGCAAATAAAAGCCTCAATGGGAAAAATTGCGGTCAAATTTTTTCGCCGTATTAAAGTGGCTCGGTCAGACTTCGGCTTATTCGACCGTGACCGATTTGGCCAGATTGCGCGGTTTATCGACATTCAGACCTTTCAGGTCGGCGATGTGATAGGCCAGCAGTTGCAGAGGGATCACGTTTATCAGCGGCGAAAGGTCTTCGAGGGTTTCCGGCACGATCATCAAATGGTTGGAGAGTTCCCGCAGGTACGGATTGTCATGGTCGGTGATTGTCAGAATGATTCCGCCGCGGGCTTTGACCTCCTGCATATTGCTGATGACTTTATCGAAGACAGCGCCCTTGGTAGCGATAAAAACGACTGGCATATTAGCATCGATCAGGGCGATCGGACCGTGTTTCATCTCAGCGGCGGGATAACCTTCGGCGTGGATGTAGGAAATTTCCTTGAGTTTCAGGGCGCCCTCCAATGCTACCGGATAATTGATCCCGCGTCCGAGATAGAGAAAATTGCGATTAGCCAGATAAGCCGCGGCAATTTCACGGAGTTCGTCGGAACGTTCGGTGACCTGCTGAATTTGTTCGGGAATCGCTTCGATTTTTTCCAGAAGGGTGGGATCGATCTGCTCTCCGTTTTGTTGTTTAATGTAAAGCGCCAAGAGCAGGAGCGCGACGACCTGACAGAGGAAGGCTTTGGTGCTGGCGACCCCGATCTCCGGGCCGGCGTGCAGATAAACGCCCGATTCGACTTCGCGGGCGATCGTCGAACCGACAACATTCACGAGTCCAAAAGTCTGGGTGCCGGCGGTTTTGGCTTTGCGCAGTGCGGCCAGAGTATCGGCGGTTTCACCGGATTGTGAAATCACGATCAGGAGAACGTCGCGGTTGATAATTGACTGCCGGTAACGAAATTCGGAAGCGTAGTCGACTTCGGTTGGAATTCCGGTATATTTTTCGATCAGGTTTTTCCCGATCAGGGCTGAATGCCAGCTGGTGCCGCAAGCCGCGATAATGATGCGTTTGATACGACTGATATCGGTATGCAACGATAGTTTGATTTGACCATTGGTAATTCGTCCGCGCATGGTATTGCGGATCGCTTCGGGCTGTTCGAAGATTTCCTTCAGCATGAAATGTTTGAAGCCGCGTTTCTCGATTTGTTCGATATTCCAGCGGATTTCCTGAATATCGTTGGCAATTGATTCACCATTGAGATTTTGGAGTCGGTAGTCGTGCATGCCAATTATGGCGATTTCGTTGTCATTCAGGTAAATGACTTTTTTAGTATGCGGGATAATGGAAACGGCATCCGAGGCTACGATAGTTTCACGCTGTCCCAGGCCGATTATGATCGGTGAGCCACGCCGGGCGATCACGAGGCGCTCTTCATCTTTGTGTAAAACAGCGATTCCAAAAGTACCTTCGACATTATGCAGGGCTTTGATAACCGCTGTCGCCAAATCGCCCTGATAGAATTTTTCGATTAGGTGGGCGAGCACTTCAGTATCGGTATCGGAGGTGAATTGGTGACCTTCCTTGGTCAACATATCTTTTAGACTGCGGAAATTCTCGATTATACCATTATGCACAACGGCGATTTCACCATGGCAGGAGAGGTGCGGATGGGCGTTGATTTCATTCGGGGCGCCATGGGTAGCCCAGCGGGTATGGGCGATGCCGATCCGGGCTGAGATTTCATTTAGTCGGGCGACTTTTTCAAGTTCAGCAATCCGGCCGCTTCTTTTTATTACTTCCAGCCGATGATTGCATGCAATACAAATCCCGGCGCTGTCATAACCACGGTATTCGAGTTTTTTAAGACCCTCCATTAATAAGGGAACGGCCGATTTTTCACCGATATAGGCAACAATGCCACACATTTATAGCTCCTTGTCTGATGATATGAGTTATGCGGTGGAACAATGACTGATTTTAATCGAAATGAGATTGTGAACCGGCTAACAAATTGGTGTCAAGGTTCCTTTATAAAAATGCGAATTGCGCCAACCTGACTGGCAAATTCCTATTGCCTGTAAAACATCCCATCGTTTAGGATGCGTTATTCCCCGGCGTAATGTTCTCTTTTTAACATAACCAGAATTTTCGCATTGGTTTAAGAGGAGAGGTGGCTTATTATTATTAAAAATAGGAATCTGCATTTTCAATTCAATTATTTCAAAAAATCGCAGATAAAATATGAATTTGAAATCTTATCTACAAAATAAATTTCTTTATTTTTTTGATATGCTAGCCAAATTGTGCGGCGCGTCAATGATAGGACTAAATAGTATGCTCAGGAAAAGCAACTAACAAATTGAATTCAAATTGCGCTGTCTGATAGCGATTTTTATATCCTTTAATAGCACTCGAAATGACCGATTGGTCTCAATACTCTTAGCTTTAGCAACCCCAGAGCAGAACAATCACCACTAAAAAAATAAGAACGGCTGTGAGGATGAAAATCGTCGACCGACCACCCGAAGAAATGTGAAATTTTCTTTTTTTCTTCTTCTTTACCA
>JALOAB010000174.1 GCA_023229045.1 Fidelibacterota bacterium | reverse complement strand
AAAACTCATCCATAAAGCCGTGATATGTAAAATCCGGACCTATATACGTTGACAGATCTCCATCTGCAGATAATTTGATCTGGAGGTTCAGACTTGACACGGTAGAATATATTAAATCACCATCACTGAATTCCAGATACGTCGAAAGGCGCGCTCGAATTCTATCAGATATTCCATAAGATATCCCGATCTGCGGAATTAATTGGGCTTTCACAATTATACCAAACCGCCCTTTTTCCTGAGCACTGATTAAACTATGCAAAATCACTAGAATTAATAAGACTCCCCATAATGAAAAAATCCTTTGTCTCATTTTACATCCTCCTTGTTGATTGTTAAACATGGTTATGGTATGGTGATTTGTCAAATCGCCCGGTCGAAATATCATTCCAATCCAAATAATTCAAATTATTTATATTCATCCAAAAAATATACTTAGACTAAATTTGATATAAGCATTCTAAAACGCCCACTGAATTTCCAAACTTGGCAATAATGGTAAACCAGTTAAGTATTCATCCTTATTTCTTTCGCCGGGCACACTGTAGTAATAATAGATATTTTCCCGGTTGGTGACATTGAATACAGAAGTAATAATTGATAGTTTTTTCTTGAAAAACATTGTATCATAAGAAAGCGAAACATCCATGCGGGCGTAATCCGGGAAGCGGGTATTATTAATCAGGCTTTGAGTGTAGGAATATTGATTCGAATTGGCCGGCCATAATCCCGGTCCAACATCAATTTTATAATATTTAACATTGAAAGGATAATATGGTGTTCCAGTTGAGTAGGTTACAGTCATTGTAAAAAATAATCTTTTAGTCAAATTGATCTGGTTCTCGAAATAAATCCGGTGCGGTTTATCGAAATTCTGATAATTGACGAGATTGGAAAATTTTATCAGGGCTACTCCATAAGCATAACTCAATTTGTATTGTATTCGTCCTGATATCTTTTTAAAGGAAACTTCCGCACCATAGGATTGGCCTTTTCCATAAATCAATTCCGGACCATGATTGATCGAACGTCCGATATTCTGATAATTTTTTAAGTATGTTCCAAGACGAACCTGATAACTGGATGTTATTTGATAACGGGTCTCAGCCGAATATTGGTCAACTATTGCGAAACGATCGCCGTTATCGAACCAGAGACTCATCAGATCCATCGGACTGCGATCATGATATTTGGCCAATTGCTGAGCCATCCGGTCATAATTCAATGATAAGCTCAATTTAGGATTTATTATCAGGCGATACCCGACTGATGGTGTTATTACTAATGATTTCGACTCCCAGAATTGAAAGCGAAGCGCGGCATTGAGCATTAGCCGCGAACTCAGATTCCATTTAGTATCAATCCATGACGTGAGTGCATCATATTTATCAGAATGTGTTTCAATGGGAAACGCATAATCATAGTAAATATAAGGTCCGAAGTTTATTCCATGTTGATCGGGTTTATTTACAGCAAATTCCCAATGATAATCCTGTAAAAATCTACTATATTGCCATCCGAAATGTAAAACCTGATGTTTAAACGCCATAGATAATTGCTGATAAAAACCATACTCTGTTATCTCGTCACGAGTCATTTTCATTGACCAGGAAATATTACCTGAGTTCCAAAATTGAGTCGCATATACATCAGATATCATTGAAATATTCTTAGATAGCAGACAATTCCAGCGTAATCCTAAAGTTTGATTGCCCCATTTAATCTGATACTTTTCATGTGTTGAATCATCTACAAAATAAGTTACATAATCATTCGATTGAAAACCGGTCAACGATAGTGAAATTTTCGGATTAATCCGCCAGTTGATCTTGAAGTTCAAATCATTGAATCCATAAGGAAAAGTATTTTTTACCAGTCTAACGGCCGTATTATAGTGAGTCCGGCGATATGCCAAATAGCAAAAAATATTATGGGATGTTTGGGCGGTAAGCAAGTAAGATTCGGCCAGTAAACTCAAACTAATCTTGCCATGAATGCCTTTTTCGGCTTCCGAAAGTGTGTTGACGTCAATTATTCCGGAAAGTCGGCCGTATTCCACTCCTTCAAAACCGGAATATATCACCTGTACGGAACTCGCTGGATCTGGATTAATCGCCGATAACAGACCACCGATATGATAAATGTCAAATACCGGTATTCCGTCGATTTTATACACGACCTGATCCGTCTCACCACCTCTCAATGAAATGCGTGAATTGAAGTCATTTTCGGTTTTAACAACCGGATCGCTTTCCAGGTTTTTAATTGGGTCCTGTAAAAGCGGCGTTCTAGTTCGATTCAGGTCAAGAGCAGAAAAAACAATAATCCCTTCCTCTTTCTTTCGTTCGTGGCGAGCGGCTTCGACCGTAACCGACGGAAACTGAATAATATCAAGCGGTAGAATAAAGGTAATCTCGTTCAATCCCGGACAGATTTTTACTTTCTTAATTACCGATTTATAGCCGATACATGAGGCCATAACGGAATATTCTCTATCCGGTTTTAATCTGATGTTGAAAATTCCTTCCAAATTTGTCTCAGCCCAGGGTATATTTTCTACTCTAATGACAGCATTAGGTAGAGTTGATAAAGAATCATTCCCGAAAACTATTCCGTTTAGCCATCCGGATTTTTGCGATAAATCGACTGATAAAAGCAAAGCAGTTGATAACATAAGATATGTCACTGTCTTTAATATTTTATGATTGATTTTTGGCATCGTTACTCTAAATCCTGTTCGAAAACGACCGTTGCTAGATTCGTCGACCCTAATATTCCCAGGCAATTCGTCCAGCCCGCTGGTTCCTGTAATAAATATTTATACCGATACAGATTTTCATCAAAGACATATACCTGAGCAAAAAATTTATCCGGATAGGGCGCATCGACACCTGGAGTATCACTAGTACTCTGGCGGTCGCAGAAATAGAGTTCAAAACTGGCCTCAAAATCGTTAGTAAATGTTCGTGTATCAGTATAACGTCCCGGGCTAAAGTCATCGCTGAATCCCCAAATCCGAAACGAATATTCAAATCCGTTACAACTCGGTGACCATCTTATTTTCCAGTGATTCTGATCGACTCTCTTGAGATACTTGCCGTCTTCCCATGGCAGGAAATGAAATTCGCCGGGCACCTGCGTAGATCCGGTATAAATATTACCATCTTTGGTTTTAACTATTACCGAATACTTACTACCGGCTTTTATTTGCCATTCTTTATCACGTATATATGGAAGAAATTGATAGTAATAGGTATGAAAATATTCATAAAAGTAACAAATAGTAATGCTATCCTGATAAATCTTACTTGTTTTGAAAGAATAATCTACGTTATCGTTAGAAACGGTTATATCGGCCGGAATCATGGTATTCAAAGAATCACCGACTACGTAAATACTATCATCTTTGTCAATTACCTGGTTAACAATATATGCAATATCAATTCCAGAATTCCATCCCTCATATTGATACCAATCACTGCCGTATCTATATTTTATGAGTTCTGGTATCGTATCCATTGGATTGGCATTTAAGACCATCGAAATTGCTATTTGGGCTTGCTTATCAATATCTTTTGTTGGCTCCATGCAAGAGATGGAAAATAGAATTATTAAAAGTGATAATATATTTTTTCGCATTTTAGTATATCCCTATTATCTGGTGGGGGACTTAGTCCCCCACCAGATATTACATTTTACTCATCATCATATTTCTTAAATTTGACATAGGCATTTTTCTTTGGATTTCCTCCAACACGCCATGCAGTATTTCCACCATCATCACTGTTATAGCCGTACGCATAGTATCCTAGCCCATTGTATGCTGTTCCGCTATCGAAATCCGACCATAACAGGAATACATAACCGTACAAATCATCTGGACAATTTTCATGAGTATCTAAATAACCTGGATTGTAGATCGTGCCAGCAGGACGCCCCACATACTGATCTGCACAATAATAAGTTAATTTATCTTCACCTCCGGGATCATCTTCCCATAGACAGATACCTAGCACTTTTCCCGAGCTAAAGATACCACTTGCATCTGGACAGTCCCAAATCCATCGTTCTTCATAATACCAACAATCTTTATGATTAATTTCAGTTATGCCAAAACCTCTATGTGCTGCCTGAGGAAACAAATAATCGTTTGGATAAAGAACATCTCCAGCAGTGACGGTTACATTAAATTCAGGTCTACTTAAAGTTCCTTCTAGTTTGTTGTATAACCTCTCCTGATAGATCTTTATTTTAGTTACTGTAGTCGTTGTTTTACTCAATCTATTATACAAATTCAAGGATGTTGATTGTTCCTGATAATGAGGAATTTCTATTACGATAGAAGAATCATTAAAAGCTGGATGATAATCAGGATTTTCATCAATCTCGAGAACAAGTAACGGAGTGTCACATAATGTTTCAGGATCAAGTACTATCCTGTTACCTTGAAAATCAAATGAAATGATTTCTTTAACATACCGCTCGTCTTCAACAGGTAAGACAGCAACATTAAAATCCGATAACGGATCAAAGGAATCTTCATATTTCTCAGGAATCGAAAGTCTCAGATCAGGATATTTTTTTAGCAATTTTGCTAGATCAGATAATCCATTCTCAACCATTAAATCGAAAACAGTTGAACCGTTTGAAATTTCATTGATCATCAACTGATTAAAACTAATTTCCCAGAAAGCATCCTTGTTCTTCAGTTCTTCTTTTAATATTGATCTAACCCGTGATTCTTTAAATGTCATTGATAATGTTTTAGCAATTTGTTCCACATCATCTTGACATTTCTTCATAGATTCTGTCGATAAAAACCTTTCGTTATCTCCGTTTTTAGGAAGGCCGGACAGAAATGCACTAACATTATCTGAGGATGTCGAAATAGGATTTTCGACACTGTTTTCACAGCCAATTAAAAAGAAACCAATCACAATACTTAATAAACAAACGAGTAGTTTTTTCATTTTATTCTCCATTCTCTTTTAATTTCAAAAATACTTCATTAAAATCATTCGGAATGAGTGTAATCTCTTCTGAGATTACGATTGTTCTGCCCGGAGTGAATGCTCAATCATTGACTCCG
>JALOAB010000173.1 GCA_023229045.1 Fidelibacterota bacterium | reverse complement strand
AATCCAGAATCGTTGAAAATAATGGTACGATTCAGATTAATTGCGGTGATATTTTGCGGGTTAGTCATATCGAATCTAATTATAACCGCGGGCTGACCTGTGATGTGGTTGGGCTCGGCACAACCCAAGATTTTCAGAAAAGGATGGTCATTTTGCGACCGACCTCGATCATTGTGCGGCGCGATAACCAGGTAATTGGGCAGGTCAGGATAGAGATTACCGCGCCAGCCGGCGACAGCGTCATATATTTTATCGAAGTCAACGGCGAACAGCGAAAAATTAGTCACGACCAGACCTTAAGCGTCAGGCGCGGCGACTTATTGAAAATAATCGATGTTTTAATACCGGGAATGAATAGTGCCGAACTGCAGGTCAACCTGAAAGGTTTTGTGCCGCGCGGTAGTTATAATGACGGTGAAGATCGCAACTATCTGGTGGATACCCGTGGATTATACTGGAAAAAATATTCCGTCGATGGCGCCGGTAAAAAATACCCGATTGTCGTCACCCGTGATTCTCAGGAGCTGACCCGTGCATTTATCTATATACGGGATTGAAGGTTTTTAGGATTTGTTGACCGGTTTCGGGTTTTTGGTTGACATTGAACGACCGGCACAGTTAAATTCACACGCTTTTTTAATATTTAAATATGAAGATACATTTTGAGGTGATTCCGAATGTTTAAAAAGAATGTTGTCAGATTTATTATAATCGGTCTGACTGTGATTCTGGCAGGCTACGCATTATATTGGACGATTGCATATCACTCATTTTCCAGTGAGAAGCTGGAAGCATTACGAACGAAAGGCGAACTGGAAAAATATGAAAGCCGGATCATCCGGCTAGGCCTTGACCTGCGGGGCGGCATGCATATCGTGATGGAAGTTGACTTGCCGAAACTGGTTGAGACTCTGGCGTCTAATAAAACGCCACAGTTTATGACTATTTTGAATGAAGCCACCGCGGAAGCCGTGACCAATGAAGAGGATTTCTTCGTTGTATATCGCCGTAAAATCGCCGACTCAGACCTGAGGCTGGTGCGTCATTTCAACGGTTTTGGTTTCAAGAATGAAGAAATTATAGACAATCTTGAAGCGGAAGCCAAGGATGCCGTCAACCGGGCGATGGAAGTGATTCGTAACCGGGTCGATCAATTCGGAGTCTCCGAACCATCTATCCAGAAATCCGGCAAATACCGGATAATTGTCGAGCTGGCGGGCATTCAAGATATTAACCGGGCGCGGGAATTGATCCAAAGCACCGCCCTGCTGGAATTTATCCTGTTGAAAGATGCGGCGGTAACCCAGCAATTCATCACGGCGGCCGATAATTATCTTAAAACCGGCAAGCAGGATGACCTGGCTCCTGAGCCGCGGGACGAGGCGGATACGACGGTAGCGCTGAAAGAGTCTAAGGACAAAGCGATGAGCGTTAGCGAACTGCTGGGAGTCACCAGCACCGAGTCCGGCCTTGAATCTGAAGAAGCCGATACCGGACTTGTAGTCGACGAAGAGATTTACAAAGAACGCCCGTTTTCTTCATTACTGCGCAATATCGATAATCAGGTTGGCGTTCCGGAGAGAAATGTCTATGCCGTTAAAAAAATCCTGGAAAATCCCGGGGTAAAGAAACTAATACCTTTCGATTCCAAATTCCTCTGGTCAGCCAAAGCCGAACGCCGCACAATGCAGGACGGTCGCACGGAAAATTTTTATATCCTTTATCATGTGAACAACGAACCGGGTCTATTGGGTAAATACGTTACCAAGGCCTCGGCTTCACTGGGCGGCTCCGGTACGGAGAGCAGTGGCCGACCGATTGTCAATATGAGCATGAATAGCGAGGGCGCCCGGATTTTCGCCAAACTGACCGGAGCCAATATCGGCAAACAGCTGGCGGTTGTGCTTGATGATAAAGTCTGGACCGCGCCTTTCATCCGGGTGAAAATTCCGGATGGTTCGGCTTACATCGAAGGTATGCAGGACATGAATGAGGCCAAGGATATCTCTATCGTTTTACGCGCCGGCGCTCTGCCCGCCCCGGTGAAAACCATCGAGGAGCGAACGGTCGGACCTTCCCTCGGGCGCGATTCGATCAATACCGGAGTGCGTCTGGGCTTGATAGCCTTGTTGGTAGTTATGATTTTTATGGCAGTTTACTATCGGCTTTCAGGGCTTTTAGCTGATCTGGCTCTGGTTTTGAATATCATATTTGTGCTGGCGGTTCTATCCGTTTTACAAGCGGCCTTGACCTTACCCGGCATCGCCGGCTTGATCCTGACCGTTGGTATGGCGGTGGATGCCAACGTGCTGGTTTTTGAGCGTATTCGCGAAGAACTGGAAAAAGGTAAAACCGTCAGAGCCGCTATAGATACCGGTTACAGTCGGGCTATAATTACTATTTTTGACGCTAACCTGACCACGATTTTCTCGGCTATTATTTTAATGCAATTTGGGACCGGTCCGGTTAAGGGTTTTGCCGTGACGCTTTTCTGGGGCATAATTTCCAGCTTCTTTACGGCGGTATTCGTCACCCGGACTTTCTTTAACTGGGCGACCGAGAAATGGATAATTAAAAAACTAAGTATATAATTTTTGGGTATACCAATGAGACTTATTAAAGAGACGCACATTCAATTCACCAAATACCATAATTTATTTATGACTGCTTCAGGTATTTTTCTGGCGCTCAGTCTTATATCGATATTTTTGGTGCGAGGGCTGAACTACGGACTGGATTTCACTGGTGGCACTTTGTTGCAGGTCAGTTTTGAAAAGCCAATCACTACGGCCGCAGTGCGCCAGGCTCTGGCGACCAATAATCTGGAAAACAGCAACATCCAAATGACCGGCGTTGCCAATGAATTCATTATTCGGACCCCCTTGCACGCCAGTTCCGACAGCACCGTGGTCTTAATGACCAAAGCGCTGGAGTCGGTTCCGGATAATTCTTTCATTACCCAGAGAGCGGAATCGGTTGGACCGAAGATTGGCAAGGAATTACGCGCGACGGTCTTTCAGGCTATATTCTGGGCAATGGTAGTGATTCTGGTGTATATTTCATTCCGTTTTCAGTTCAAGTTCGCCCTGGGAGCGGTTGCGGCTCTGGTGCATGACGTGATATTTACACTCGGAATTTTTTCGCTGTTCCAGTTAGAAATATCGCTTTCCACGATCGCCGCCTTTTTAACGATTGTAGGATATTCCCTGAATGACACGATCGTTATTTTCGACCGCGTACGGGAAAACATGAAAAGCAAGCGTTACAATGTAATTGAGCAGTTATTCGATGTCAGTATAAACGAGAGCCTGAGTCGTACTGTGATTACAAGCGCTACGACGCTTTTCGTCGTGCTAATCCTGGCTTTTGCGCATGGCGAGGTAAAAATATTCTCGATCGCCCTGATCATCGGAATAGTGATTGGTACTTATTCTTCACTTTGTGTCGCCTCGCCTATCGTAATAATGTATCAGAAGAAATTGGATGCTCGCAAAAAAAAATAGGACCTCAAAACAGAAATCATTAAACAAATGCTCCCAATGGGAGCATTTTATTTTCAGGAGTATTTTATGGCGTTAACGGCAATAATCGGCGCCCAGTGGGGTGATGAAGGTAAAGGCAAGATCGTTGATACATTGAGCGAAGCGGCGGATCTGGTGGTGCGTTTTCAGGGTGGCGCGAATGCCGGCCATACGATTAAAATTGGCGATGAGGAGACTATCCTGCATCAAATCCCCAGTGGTATTTTGCGCCCCACTACCCACTGTCTGTTGGGAAATGGAATGGCTTTCGATCCGGTTGGTCTTAAAAATGAAATTGAAGAAATTGAGCGCAAAGGCCTTACGGTCAACGGGCGCCTGCATATTTCGCCTTTGGCGCATGTGGTCACTCCTCTGCATAAAATAAAAGATGCTTACCAGGAAGATGCCAGCGGCGTCAAGGCCATCGGCACCACCAAACGCGGCATCGGCCCCTGTTACACCGATAAAATCGGCCGAACCGGAATTCGGGTGCGCGACCTGTTCAATGAAAATGATTTGCGGGTCACCCTGGTTAGCAAAACGGCTCTTTTACGACGAAAGATTGATATGCCCGAAGTGGAAGAACAAAAGCTGGTCAGCGATCTTGAGCTGTTTTTCGATTCAGTCCAAAGGATTTTGCCGTTTGTGGACAATACTATTTTCCGGATCCATTCTTATATAAAAGAAGGTCGCAATATCCTGGCAGAGGGCGCGCAGGGCGTAATGCTGGATATTGATTTCGGCTCGTATCCCTACGTAACCGCTTGCAATACAACAGCCGGTAACATTGCCACCGGCCTGGGCATCGGCCCCCGTCTGATTGACCAAATAATCGGGGTTTTCAAATGCTACTCTACCCGGGTCGGCGCAGGTCCCTTTCCAACTGAGTTGAATGATGCGATCGGCGATCATTTGCAGACCCGCGGGAGCGAATTCGGCGCAACGACTCGTCGTCGCCGGCGTTGTGGCTGGTTTGACGCCGCTTTGGGAAAATATGCGGTTATGATTAATGGCTTTACAGGGCTGGCCATGACCAAGCTGGATATTCTGGACGAGATGGAAGAGATCAAGATTTGTACTCACTATGAAAATGGCGAATTTCCTCTGCTGGATTTGAAAGATGCGCGTCCGGTCTATCTGACCTTACCGGGTTGGCGGGAGTCGACCGCGGAGGCGCGTAGATTGACAGATCTGCCGCCCAGAGCCCGGCAATATCTTCAAACCCTTGAAGACTTGTTGGAAGTCAAAATATCATACGTATCTACCGGCAAAGAACGCCGCCAAATTATCTGTTTGTAAGCCGCGAAACTCCCTGATAATCGCCGGACAACCTAATGTTAGCCATTGATTTACAGTCTATTATTTAGTAAATTAGGCGCAATTATTTGGTTATGAATTGTTGCAAATTATAAAGAATTCCGAAACATTTCAGGTATTTAATCACAGTTTAAAAATAATTCTGACGGGTACCGGTCGCATAGTTGTCAACCGGTAAAATAAAATCATCAAAGGATTAGAAGATAGGTAATTCTGTGCGCTCCGATTTGACCGATCCCCAAAAGCTGGTTGAAGATCTTGAGTATGAA